>JAKBQO010000121.1 GCA_021835185.1 Thermoplasmata archaeon | reverse complement strand
ATAAGGATCCATAATGAAAAATTAAATGGTTGTTATATCCTGAACTAAAAGTTTATATCTTAACTGATTATGTTTTTATGATATAAATGAACGCTAAGATAAAATATCTGGCTGTTGTCATTATTGTAATAATAATCATAGTAAGCGGAATATCCTATTTCATAATTTCCGGTGAATCCCATTTTGGATTTCCATCAACCAGCACAATTCATACTGATCTTGGGAATAGCACAAGGCTTGGTCAATCGAAGATAGTGGTATCCGGGCCAACTAATAATATATCTAGAATAGAGACACTATATTATAACAGCACTGCCACAGCCAAAAATACTACTATAGTTACCATTATAGAAGCACATGCAAATAATACCAACGATGCTAAGGCAATATACAAATCAATAATAGGTAATTCTCAAATTACTTCTAAAAATGCAGAGATACTGAACGAAACCTATTATGGGTTCATCTATACGGTAACTAATACTACAGCTTTTGGCTACAAAGGACAGATGCTGTTTATTGTAGTCGACCCGGGAAGTTCTGCCTCTGTGATGGAAAAACTCGCAAAGACAACTATTAACTCAATGTCCACTATAGTTTAGATAGATGGAGATCTCATTCCAGTTAAGGTTATATTCCTTCCATATAACGAATGGATAAAAATATTTGTAGTCATCACTGGTTAATGTTTTCTCCCTGTATTTCATGATCCGGGTAAAGTGATAAATATTTTTCCATTAATAATATTTATCAAATTAGTGTAGTTACACAGATATGTTTATATAATATCTGGATTTATTTATTTATGGATAAAAATGAGTCAGAAATTACTACTGACCTGCTTCCCAGGCTTGACCGGCTTCCGTGGAGCTCGTGGCACTGGAAAGTTTGGTTTATTCTAGCAGGCGGCATGCTTCTTGAAGGATTTGTATTATCTATAGGTGGTTCAACTCTTTCAACAGTGGAAAAACTATTCAGCCTTACAAAGGTTGAGGTTATCGCACTCACACCAATATTTCTGGTTGGAGAAATGCTTGGGGGTATATATTTAGGCGCCATGGCTGATATACGGGGAAGAAAAGAACTTTTTATTATTACCATGGCAATTATAGCCGCCGGCTCTCTTTTGTCTGCAATTTCCGTAAACTATATCATGCTTGCAGCCTCGAGGGCCATTGCAGGGTTTGGAATCGGGGGAGAACTGGGCTCTGCTATTACAGCATTGGAGGAATTTTCCCCATCTAAAAACAGAGGTTTTTCTGTGGGAACAGGAAATGGGGTTATGTTTGACTTTGGAACATTCATTGCGGGATTTGTATCATTTTTTGCAATTGCATATCTCCCTGTGAGCTATGGATGGAGAATTGCTTTTCTTACTGCAGTAGTGCTAGCGGCATTTATATTCGTTGCCAGGCTTGATCTTCCTGAATCAATAAGATATCTTCTAAGAAAGGGAAAGGTTGATGAGGCTGGACTCATAGTTGCGGGCATTGAACTGAAGGTAGAGAAGAAAACAGGGAAGCTGTCCCCGGTCAAGAACTCAGTAAAAGTAATGACAGACTCAGGAAATATTGGGGCATCAGAAGGATTTCGTGTTATTTTCAAAAAATATAAGAAAAGGATAGCACTGTCCTGGATTCTTAATTTCACAGAAACTTGGCCTTATTATGCTGCGTTCTCAATAATACCACTTATATTCACGGATATATACCATATAAAATCCCAGGATACCGGCCTCATACTAAGTGTTGTACTGGGTGCTGGTGTCGTAGGCGTTCTCATATGGGCATTCCTTCTAGATATTATTGGAAGAAGGCCGGTGATATTGATTACATATATCATGGCAGGAATAGTATCTATTATCCTTGGAATAGTTGTAAAATCAATAGATTTTGTGGTATTTATTGCAATCCTGTCTTTGATGTACTTCTTCACCTACGCTGCAGCTGCCCTTCTTTACCCACAGATAGGAGAAATGTTTCCCACAAGAGCAAGAGGTTCAGGAGTTGGTACGGCAATAGGATTTGGCAGATTGGGAGGAATTATAGGGCCATTCGTTTTGCTTGCTTTGCTCCCCTTAGGTCTAATATATGTGTTCGTAGTTACCGGGATAGTGCTTATTATAGGGGGTCTTGCAGAGGTAGTACTTGGTCCAGAATTAAAAAGGGAAAGCCTTGAAAAAGCATCGAACGATGATTAATTTTTAAGGTATTCCAGCAATTTATTTTCATCCGTTAAATTTTCTATTACAAGATCAGCAGATTTCAGGTCGTTTATATCATACATTCCTGTTGCCACGCCTATGGCATTTACCGATGCTTCTCTGGCAGCCTTTATATCTAAAGGTGTATCTCCAATAAGATATATTCCCGATTTTTGAATACTCCTGCCATATCTTTCCATTGCATAATCAACGAGTTTTGACCTTATAATATCATCACTTCCATATCCTCCAGTGGCAAAATATTTTTCAATGCCGGCCTTTTTAATTCTTATGCTGGCTACTGGCTGAATGTTTCCTGTCAGAATGCCTAGAACATACTTTTTTTCCTTCAATGTTTCGAGGACGTGATCGACATTGTTAAGCAAAGCATAATCTGCTGGCTTTATATTACTGGAAACATATTCCTCCATTGTCCTGAAAGCTTCATTAATTTTATTCTTTATCTCTATTTCCGGAATATTTTGTTTTTTTAGCAATCCGTAGAGTATTCCTGTGTCTGTCATGCCATGCCTGGGAAATGATTCAATGTCTGTTTTCACCCCGTAAATCTTTTCACAAACGTAATTGAAAGAATACGTGTGTGTAGGGGACTCTTCCATCAGTGTACCATCAATATCAAACAAAAGCAACTTTTCCATAAAGATAAATGCCCTTGTCTATTAGAGTTTTTCTATTTGTTGGTTCCCTGCTAGAGTTGCTCCCGATCAGTTCTTACAATTAGTTTTATCTTACAATAATATGTGTGAGCTACCTCATACCTGGGCATTAAAGCTTCCTGTTTCAAAATACATAAATAGAATTAGTTTAAGAGGATAACACGCTATTTATTGTATTCATAGAATCCCTTTCCGGTTTTCCTGCCCAGGTATCCAGCTATGACCATATTTTTTAATCTTTCTGGGGGAATATATGCATCACCATATGCCCTGTTAAATGATTTTAAAACATCGTATACTATGTCTAATCCAACATAATCTCCCAGTTCAAAGGGGCCCATGGGGAATCCAGCACCCTTTTTCATGCCAATATCAACAGATTTCTCATCTGCTATTCCTTCCTCAACAATTTTTATTGCCTCGTTGATGAGTTGTATCAATATTCTGTTAACTATAAACCCTGATCTTTCCTTTGCTTTTACCGGAACCATGGCTTCCCTGTGATTCCTAAGTCCAGAGATAAGGTGGTAGGCTGATTCTACCGTTTTATCCGATGTCTGGAGGGCCGGGACAATTTCAACAAGAGGCATTGTATATGGCGGATTGAAAAAGTGGATTATGATGTTATTTTCAGGATACTTATAGTTGGCTGCCATTTCCGTTATACTCAATGATGATGTGTTCGATGCCAGTATTGTATCTTCACCAAAATACTTTGACACCTCTATAAACAGATCGTTCTTTATTTCCTGCTTTTCAAATACCGCCTCTATAACCAGTCCACACTGTGCAAGTTCTTCATAGGTTTCGACAGGATGGATCCTGTTTATTATTTCATCTATATCAATTTTTTTGCCAAGATTCCTTTTTATTGTATCCTTCTGTTTCTCCGTAAGTTCTATTCCATTTTTCTCAATCCTATTTATTTCCCTCTCTGGCATAGAATCAACAAAGGACTGAAAATCACCCAGCACCTTCCTTGCGTGTAAAATACCATGTTTAACATAGTCCAAATTTTGGTCTTTCAAATACACGCTGTAACCATTATATGCAAATACCTCGGCAATAGATGAGCCCATAGCTCCGGCACCGATTATTCCTATTTTTTCTATCAAAGCAACACCTATATTCTATTTTCATGGCATATATAAAAGTTTTCAGCCCGATAATATAGTTACAGATATACTTATATTATTCCCTATAAAAAATTGGAAGTCTATTCAGTTTTTCTTTTTCATTGAAAATTTATTAATTCCTTCGTACCCCTTATCCGTATAAAACACCCTGCCGCAGTTCGGGCATACATAGGCTTCAAATTCTCCCAGATTTACACTGTTTTGTACATAAGGTGCATTCTTAAGCTCCATCTCTACATTGCAATGGGGGCATACTGTTATATTATTTACCGACATAAAATAGAATGCACTATAAATATATAATATATTCGTGGTGCAAAACAATAAAAATAATTTTATTATTGTAAATACAGCATTCTTCCATTTATGTATTAATATATAACGTAATATCTATTAATATCAATAAAGCTATTAGGTGAAAATTGCCCATGTAGTATGTTATACTATATATAGATTTTCTCTTACCAATACGGTATAATATACTCTTATTAATATTTGAAAATCAGAATTTTTACTGAGCAAAAAATATAAATACCATTTAAAAAATGTCAGACATTTTTATATACATGCATTAACTAACAATTTATGGAGAATAGTAGTATAGAAACTCAGGACCCCATTTTAAACAAATTGAATGACAAAATTACCACTAAATTTTACTGGGCTGTGACATTGCTTGCAACCATAGGGGGATTTCTCTTTGGATATGATACATCAAATATAGGAACAGATCTGGGATTTATACCATTTGCCAAAAACATTGCCACAACTGACCCCTTTGTATATGGTTACCTTATAGCTGGCGCTTCATTGGGAGCCGCAGCTGGTGCATTGATAGCAGCATTGCTTACTGACACATACGGAAGAAAATTCCTCCTGATCACCGATGCAGCCATATATACAATAGGTGCACTGCTCTCGGCTTTATCAGTCAATCTGGTAATGCTTCTGGTA
>JAKBQO010000120.1 GCA_021835185.1 Thermoplasmata archaeon | reverse complement strand
TCTAGAAATTATTCGGATCTGCAAGGGATTTTTCTAATTTTGTCTACATCACATTGAGTACCGGAATTGGAGGTGGCATATTCATAAACAATAAACTTTACAGGGGTAGGCATGGTATGGCAGGCGAACTTGGGCATATGGTTATACTCCCAAACGGGCCAATATGTGGCTGCGGTAGAAGAGGATGCCTGGAGGCTATCGCCAGTGGAAGAGGAATTGAAAGGAGAGTTTTGGAGAATATAAGTGCCGTTAAAAATTCTACAATATTCTCTGACATGAATCCTTCAGACATAGATGCAAAAAAGATTTTTGCTGCAAAAAAATCCGGTGATATGTTTGCACAGCTGATAGTGGAAGAAACCATATATTATCTTGCTGTGGGTATAGTGAATATCATAAATATTCTGGATCCAGAAGCTATTATCATCGGTGGTGGCATATCCCAGGAGGGTGAAGACCTCTTTAGACCATTGAAAATGGCTGTAAGGGAAGAAATGAAATCCATGAAAAGGCCAGTAAAAATATTAAAGGCTCTGAAAAACGGTGCCGACCTTGGATGCATAGCAATCACGCAGTACAGTGAATGATATTCCCTAACTGTAGAAATTCAGTTCTATTTGGAAATGAGTTTTATGGTACCTCCGGGCAGGAAGAAATACAATCGCCACATAACTGGCATATTTCTATTTGCCAGCCCACCCGCAATAATTTTTTGTCTCCATGCCTTGAGTTTTTCAGAAATTCAATTTTACAATTTTTGAACCCATCCACTTTCCTAAGGAGAATGCTCTGTATTGACAGTGTTTGGCCTATTCATTCTCAGGGTAGTATTTGTACCGATTTGCATACTATAAACAAGAAAGCTCCAATCTTGCGGAAGTTGATGACCTGCAAAGCACTTATGTTATTTCATGAAATAAATAACCAGAAGAGAATATTATCCAATATGGATGCATTCTATTGGATAAACATATATTGTTTTTAATATATTTTATCATAAAAGTTTAAATAAGTATATTGACTAGTATTATTTGGGCAATTTTATGTCGGTTTATAATGCAGTTGTTTTAAGGTCCATAAAAAGAAATGTGTCAAGAATAAAAAATAAAAAATTACCCACAATAGCTGGGCATAAACTGTTATATGAGTGTAATCTGAGATGTAAAATGTGCCCATTCTGGAGAAGGCCTGACAGTAAACTTCTGTCTCTGGACCAGGAAATAAAAATGATGGAAAAACTAAAGGGGGGAGGCGTGTCATATCTTGGGTTTGAAGGTGGTGAACCCCTTCTGAGAAATGATATTGGAGATATATTGAAGGAAAGCCATAAACGCTTCCATACATCTATGGTGACAAATGGGTGGCGTTTAGAAAAAAAAATAAATGAAATACATAATTCTCTTGATTTTCTATTTGTTTCAATCGATGGAGATAGGAAAGTGCATGACAATATGAGAGGAATGGAGGGATCATTTGAGCATGCCGTAAGAGGAATAAATACCTCAAAACACATGGTACCCGTGGCCATGAGCTCAACAATAACAAGGGAGAATATTGACAGTATAGGTAATATTCTTGACCTTGGTGATGAACTGGAAGTTCCAATAAATTTCCAGATTGAATATGATTATTCCACAGCTGATAAAATATCACCGGAAAAAGATAAACTGCTAAGCGCCCTTAACATGCTTATAGATAGAAAGAAATCCAAAAGTCCTATTATGAATACTGTGCAGTATTTTGAAGCGATAAGAGACTCATGGTTCCTGGGATACAAATGGGAGTGCAGACCCTGGCTCACAATAAACATAGATCCTGAGGGGCGGGTAGTAACACCCTGTTATATTATTAATGAATACACCGGATCCGACTATATCTGGAATCTGGATATCAAAAAGACGTGGAACAGTTTTGACTGGGAGCCCTATAGGGCGTGCAACAAATGTGCATTGTCATGTTATCTGGAACCTTCATTGTTTAAATGGACAAGGCCGGCAATGGTAAAGAGCAGGATAATAGATGCTACCATAGACTATATAAAATTCAATTCATCAAAGAAAAATTACTGAAATTACTTTAAGCCGCCGACGGGATTCGGTCCCGCGACCTCGTGCTTACCAAGCACGCGCTCTACCAGGCTGAGCTACGACGGCATTAATGGTTAATAACAAGTGTGTATAAATTATTTTTGAATTTTTATTGAATAAAGTGTTAAATACTTATTATATATAATAATTTTAGATGATTAACCAGGATATAGAGGCAGACAATATAAAGCGGCAATGGGTGGATTTCTTTGACCGTTACGATTACAATGACCAGATAAATAAACTTCGAAGCGACTATCCTGAGGTAAAATCCCTGTATATTTCATACAACGATTTGTCTGGCTATAGCTCAGAATTCATTGAAGGATTGATGAAAGACCCCTATTATTATCTGACTATTGGAGAATTTTACATCAAGGAAACACTGGGTATTACCTACAGTAAAGTGAGACGTATAAATATCAGGCTGGAAAATATCCCAGAGGTAAGCGGTATAAAATATGAAATACGGAATGTTAGAAGCAGCAATGTAAATTCATATATATCCATAAATGGGATAATAAGGAAGAATACAGAGGTATTGCCACGGTTGCAGTATGCCGCATTCAAGTGCCCTGCGTGCGGTGAACTTACAGTTGTTCCTGAAGATATACAGAAGCTTTTCGAACCTACAGCCTGCCAGGCATGTGGATGGAATAAGGGAAAGCTCAAACTTATCCCGGAAGAATCAGAATTTGTGGACACCCAGAAGCTGGAAATACAGGAAAACCCTGATACAATAGATGGAACTTCACAGCCACAGAGGCTTACACTAATTATTGAGGATGACATCACCGGTAAAATATACCCCGGTGACAGGGTAAACGTATATGGCATATTAAAGGCTGATGAAAAACATATAGGAAACACAATGTTGACCGAATATAACATATATCTAAATGTGAACAATTTCAAAAAGGAAACAAGAGACTTTGAAGAAATTAAAATTAACGATGAGGATGAAAAGAAAATCAGGGAATTGGCAAAGGAGCCAAATATACTGGATAAACTGGCAAGATCTATTGCACCTTCAATTTATGGCCTTGAAGTAATCAAAAAATCTCTTGTACTCCAGCTTTTTGGTGGTGTTAGAAAGATAATGAAGGACGGAACTCATATTAGGGGAGATATACACATACTCATGATAGGGGATCCGGGAACTGCAAAATCCCAACTTTTGCGGTACATGACTTTCGTTTCGCCGAGAAGTGTATTTGCTTTCGGAAAGGGATCAAGCGCTGCAGGATTAACTGCGGCTGCAGTAAGAGATGATTTTGGGGAGGGCAGATGGACACTTGAAGCGGGTGCACTGGTTCTTGCGGATAATGGTTTTGCTGCTATAGACGAACTTGACAAGATGGACAAGAATGATACTGCATCCATGCATGAAGCCATGGAGCAGCAGTCAGTCACAATATCAAAGGCAGGCATAATGGCCACACTTAAATCCCGATGCTCAATACTTGCGGCTGCCAATCCCCGGTTCGGAAGGTATGATCCCATGAAAACAATAGCAGAACAGACAGAATTTCCTGCTCCTCTGCTCTCGAGGTTTGACATAATTTTTAAGCTGATTGATACTCCCAATAGAGAAATAGATGATAAGCTTGCGGAACATGTGCTTAAAACCAACAGGCTGGGTGAAATTTACAGGAGTCTTGAAAACAGTAACCTTGACATAAATATTCCTGATGAGGAGAATTTTTTAGCAGAACTGGACAAAGATCTCATAAGGAAATATGTTTCATATGCAAAAAACAGAATATTTCCAAGGTTAAGCGATGAGGCTATCAGCATATTAAAGGAGGAGTATGTAAAAACTCGCGCCAGTGGCATAGATTCAGTGCCAATAACTGCCAGGCAGCTTGAATCCACCATAAGGCTAGCAGAAGCTTCCGCAAGGGCAAGACTATCTCCCATTATCACAGTGGAGGATGCTCTGCTTGCAAAGGGTGTTGTGGACTATTACCTTAAGGAGGTGTCTGCCATGAATGGTCAGGTAGATATAGACATACTGAATACGGGAATAAGCACTAAGCAGAGAACGGAACTTGAAATCGTTTTATCAGTGATTAAGGAAGCAAAGGAAAGTATGGGTGAACAGAAAAAAGCACCCGATATTGAAACCGTTATAGAGATGTTGAAGCAGAAAGGAATAAGCAGGGAAAGGGCTGAAACCGATCTCGCAAGATTAAAAAGTGATGGATTTATTTATGAACCCTCAAATAAAAGGGTGGATGTGATTTGATTGAATGACATAAACATGAAAATCCTTAATATCAATGGCGAGGTAATGCTCGCAGCAGCAGACAGCGAACTTATGAACAGGGACCTGAGAGAGGGAAAGTTGCATCTTAATGTTAAACCGGAATTTTATGGGGAAATGAAAGTTTCTGAACAGACATTTATTTCATCCCTTGGCATATGCACCATAGCAAACCTCGTAGGTGAACATGTGGTAAATGCAGCAATTGATGCAAACTATATAGACAAAGAGAATATAATAAAAATAGATGGGGTACCACATGCACAGCTTGCAAAGATTGTATAGTTAATTATTTAAATAACCCTCAGTATATGTCGTGAATTATATTATTAACTATGAAAGTAAATGATGCCCTCAACCAGAACTTTATTCTGAAACTATTCAATATATCAATAGAACGGATTAAATACAAAATGGAAGAGAGCCATACAATCAAATGCTCTTCCATGGTAGTGAAGGCATAGAACACCATGGTACATACAATGTAAAGGGGATAAAGAGTTGAATGTTCAGTGGCGGTAGAGCAGATCTCAATGCAGTGTACAATATAGTCAACTACCCCTCCCTGACGGAAGGGGCTTGTTCCGTGAGGAACAACGTAGGAGTTAATTAGTGGACT
>JAKBQO010000119.1 GCA_021835185.1 Thermoplasmata archaeon | reverse complement strand
GTTTTTTAAAGGTGGATATATCGTTAAGTATTGAATATGTCATATAGGCAAAATATATGAATACAATAGTTGATGCTATTAATATCCAGTACTCCCAGTTGCCAAGTGACTTTAACGGGATCAGGTTTATCAAATATTGATTATGGAATAGCAAATCGTTTAGAGATATTATAAGAAAAAATAGTGATACGATGCTTATTATAATATAAACTATATATAATTTATCCTTATACATTTACTAATGGTAATAAAATAAACTATTTAGATATTAGCTTCTTCCGTTCCTTTGTAGTATATCCGGTAAGGACTTCAAGCAGATTGTTAAAGAATTTTATTGTTTCCCCGGGATTACTGTACTGGGTATCTGTTTCGGTTTCAACGTATAATTTCTTTCCATCTGTCCATATTTCAATTTTTTTTAGTCCGGGATATGAAGAAATTATATGGTTTCCTTCCTGTTGAAATTCGAGGTTTCTGGATTTCAGGGTTTCCATCACATACGTTTCATTAATTTTAATTGTTTTTTTAACAGGATATGTTCTCATTTTTTCACCTATATTTTCTTTGCGAGTTTTTTCTGATATTTTTTTGAAAGTGCCCTCCAGTACATTAACTCCATATACTGGGCATCATGCTCAAGCAGGGGAGACATGGATATAATATCCATATCCCTGTCGGTGGTAGATATTACCTCTGCAAGAGTCTCGAATTTGAGGTCACCGTGTTTTATTGCAGTTATCTTTAATTCGTTCCCGTTATCGTATTCTACTCCACCAAATTCTGAATACAGATCATACTTTGCATATTTCGCAAATGCAGCAACCACATCTTCAAAGTTCTTCGCGTCTATAAGTGAACCATTATTTATGGAGTGGATGTGTGGGAAGTTAAGTATGGGTTCCACCTCCGGTATCCGATCCGCAAGATAAAACAGTTCTTTCTGTGTCCCGAACAGGTCTTTTTTGCCGGAAGCTTCTACGCCAATATATGGATATCCATTTTCATGTGAAAATTTTTTTGCAACGTCTGCATAAATATCAAGGGCGTTTTTGAGGCTTTCAGATTTTTTTCTGGTATAAAATCCTGTATGGGTAATTATTCTTTTAGCCCCCATGGCCTTTCCTATTAAAAGCGACCATCGCAAATGGTTAAGTGACTTCTCTGCCATTTCCCCGCCATTTAATAGATCCATATAATATGGAGCATGCATTGATATATCCACATCAAGTTCCCTGGCTATTTCACTTCCCTCTTTCAATTCATCATAATTGCGTGCCATATTCCAGAAAATTTCCTGCACTATGTCATCTTCTTCTATTTCCTTTTCAGTGCCTATGCTTCTATAGTTACCGGTGTCATCAGGCCTTAAAACGTCAACAATGATGGAGTCTGTAACATCCTTAGGATACATATCAACATATTCAATTGCCGGGTCTTCACTCACATTTACCCTTAAAAGTTGAACTTCAAGAGAATTTAAGCCGAGATTTGCCACTTCCTGAATTGAATCCATATACGTTCTTCCCTTACTGGTAAGTGGTATTCCAGCAACACCAAACTTTATCATTCTTTTAATGATATATCTTACTTATTTTAACCTTTTGAAAATTCCTGCATATTCTCTACGAATTGAGGAAGCATTATAAATAATGCACAGTGAAAATATTCTTTATATTTTATCTCCAGATTGAGGTACTAATTATAGTTATAGAAATTTTGAAAATTCATGCTATGGTTTAATCTTCTGCAGGAATCAGCATTGCATATTGCTTTAATTATTAATTCATGCCAGAAATGATAACGAATAGATTATATACATTTTATACATAACAATTTAATGGTAAGTAAAAATTATCATAATAACTTAATTAACACAAATAACGGTGATAATAATGAATGTCGATCCAAACATAACGAAATATGTTATCAAAGCAAAGATAGTAACTGACGGAGTTGTTGAAAAACCAGATGTTGTTGGTGCAATATTTGGTCAAACTGAAGGATTATTGGGTGAAGAATTAGATTTAAGGGATTTGCAAAAAAGTGGGAAAATTGGAAGAATTGAAGTTGAGATAGATACTAAAAAAGGCAGAACAGAGGGCTTTGTCCTTATTCCGTCCGGGCTTGACCAGGTTGAGAGTTCAATTCTTGCTGCTGCTCTTGAAACTATAGACAGAATAGGGCCCTGTAAGGCGAAGGTTGATATAGAAGACGTGGAAGACGTAAGAATTAACAAAAGAGATAAGGTTATACAGAGAGCCGAGGAATTGTATAAAAAAATGGGTACAAACGGGAAAAGCCTCAGTGAAAGTATTATCCAATCTGTAAGGGAAGAAGTCGAAAAAAAGGAGATTCTTTCCTATGGAGAGGAACACCTCCCTGCTGGACCGGCTGTTGGAACTTCAGATTCTATTATAGTTGTTGAAGGCAGAAATGATGTCCTTAATCTGTTAAGGTATGGCATAAAAAATACCATAGCTGTACAGGGAACAAGTGTTCCAAAAACGGTTAAAGAGCTTTCCAAAGCAAGGACTGTAACATTATTTGTTGATGGTGACCATGGGGGCGAACTAATAATAAAGGAAATGCTCCAGGTTGCTGATGTTGACTTTATAGCCAGGGCTCCACCAGGAACAGAGGTTGAGGAGCTTACATATAAGCAGATAGTAAAAGCACTTAAATACAAAGCACCTGTAAACCAGTATCTTGAATCCCACGGAATGATTGAGGAACTGAAGGAATTTACCGAGAAAAACAATAAAGCCATAGCAGATATGAACGTAAATACTACAGTTAAGGAGGAGCCCCAACAGAAGAAACAAGAGAAAGAGCCTAAACACGTGGAAACCGCTGAAGTGGAAGCACCGGTAATAGAGGAAATCAACGATATAAACGATCCAAGATTTGTGAGAAATAAATTGAACGAGTTATTTGAAAGCAAAGCCGTTGAAATTTATGATGATGCGGGAAATCCCATAGCAAGATATCCAGTATCCGATGCAGCTGAATTGATGCAGAGCGTAAAAAACGGGACAACAATTATCAGTGGCGGAGTAATATCCCAGAGATTTGTTGATATTGCTTTCAGCATGGGCGTAAAATCTATTTATGGCATGAAAATCGGACATGTGACAAAAAAACCGGATGAGATAAGGGTGGTTACATGGGAACATATGTAAATTATACAGAATACCCCGATACATCATTCATAAAAATCCCATCTAACCCCCTTGATAGAGTAATAGGGCAGGAAGAGGCTGTTCGCCTGGCATTAATTGCCGCAAAACAGAGAAGGAATCTTTTACTTGTAGGTCCACCCGGTGTTGGAAAATCAATGATAGCCCAGGCAATGTCATTTTACATTAGCAGGCCTGAGGAAGAAATAAGGGTTGTCCACAATCCTTCGTATCCTGAACGGCCGTTTATTGAGGTCAGGACAATTGCCGAAATTGAAAATGAAAAACACGAAATGAATTCGATAGAGGGAGAGATTATAGAACCAAAAGATGCACCTGATAATGTTGCACAGAGGCTGGGTTATAAATGCCCGCACTGTGGTTTTTACTCATCTCCTACGGAAAGTGTTTGCCCGAACTGCAACAACCCGAAGGTTGTAAACAACACACAGGGCCCATTTAATGATGTTTTCAATGTAATAGGAGTTGCTTTTGGTGTAAACAACAACAATGACAGGGTAACCCAGACAAGAAAAGTGGGAGATAAAGAGCAGATAGTTGTATACGAAAAATACGGTGACAAAATACGTGTCCTGGATGAAAAAACTCTGGAACGCAGGCGGAAGCTTGAGAAAAAGAGCCCGAGCAAGGTAATTGTCCCAATTGATAGAAATCCATTTGTGCTGGCTACAGGAGCCAGTGAAACAGAACTTTTAGGAGATGTAAGGCATGACCCCTATGGCGGGCACCCCCAGCTGGGGACTATGCCATATGAGAGGGTTGTTGCCGGTTCAGTGCATATGGCCCATGAGGGTGTTCTTTTCATTGATGAAATCACACACCTGGGCAATCTACAGCGTTTTATCCTGACAGCAATGCAGGAGAGGAAATTCCCAATAGTCGGAAGAAATCCACAGAGTGCTGGAGCCAGCGTCAAGGTTGATGATGTGCCCACAGATTTTATTCTAGTAGCTGCTTGCAATATTCAGGACTTGCAATATATACTCAGCCCGTTAAGATCCAGAATTGTGGGCAATGGATATGAGGTATTAATGGAAAATTCTATACCTGATACAAAGGAAAACCGCATGAAATACCTTCAATTCATAGCACAGGAGATAAATGTAGATGGGAAGATTCCACATATGACTATGGATGCTGCTGATTTGATTATAAATGAGGGCAGGCGCAGGGCATTGGAGGAGCATAAAAGCAATGCTTTGACACTTAAATTGAGAGAACTTGGCGGCCTGATTCGCGCCTCCGGTGATATGTCAATTGAAAATGGGCACAAACTCATAGAAAAATCCGATGTTAAAGAGGCATTATCGCTTTATGTCCCGGTTGAGGAAAAAATAAAGAAGTACTACGGCAGCATGAATAACGCACTGGGTGAGGAAGCGACAGGTTCCCAGCGTGGGGAATACTATAATTACTACAACAACAGTGAGGACCGGTCATACCAGTGAACTACCTCATGCTAAAGCATAGAGACTTCCTGCTTCATTGACCATACTTTAACTTCACATAGGAGCTAATACTAAGCCATTCAAAGCCGGAGGCGATAATCTCCACAGGCGTAAATTCCCTGCCATCCTCAGGTACAATATAGGTGTTGATGCCTTATATGTTTAAGTGCACCGGTTATTCCACCTATATCTATGGGTTTGATATTATTGTATAAGCCTTGCGGTACATCATAATTATCTCAAAAATGTTTAATTTATTGTTATTTTAAAAATTATTCCATTCGTAGTATTTTAAAATTGTTTAAATATTAATTAATTATAAGATGTTTAACAATTCCAGCAAT
>JAKBQO010000007.1 GCA_021835185.1 Thermoplasmata archaeon | reverse complement strand
TTCCGATCTCCCTATATGTGATTTTATGACAATAAATGCAGGGATAACGGTGTCTGAAAAACTGGACATGTTGCTAAGGCCGAATCCTACTACCAGTGCATAGGAAATTAGAAGGTCAAGCACCCCGATGATCAACAGCATAGCTACTATTGCTATACCTATATTTTTTCTCGGGGCCTGTGCCTCTTCGCCAAGTGGTACAATAGAACCATATCCAGTATATGCAAGAAAACTTCCTGTTATGAACCCGAGGAACAGGTTCTTATATCCTGATATAGGTGTAAACACAGAAAGGGTATTGTCCCTGGATGTCACTATAATTATAATAGAAATTGAAACAACAAATATTATCTCCACCACATTTATAATTATCTGTGATTTAAACGATGGGACAATACCTTTGTAAATTGCATAAAATGAAGGTATGCTGATAGCGATTACCAGTATAATTCCATAATAATATGGTACATTTACACCGGTAAGATATAGGATAGCTGGATTGAATATCATTATAAAAAATGATAGAATGAATATGAGATTTGCCAGCTGGTATATAAGGTACAGGTAACTGGTAATGAATCCTGCGTGGTTCCCCAATGAGTATCCGGAATATCCATAATAACCCCTTGCACTTGCAGTTCTTTTAGAAAACTGGTAAAGAGTATTTCCGGTGAGGAGTGATGCAATTAACCCTATAAGGAAAGCTAATGGGCTTGCCCCCTCAGCAAATGCTGCAACACTTATGATTCCGTCAAATGTAAATAATGGAGATAATTGCCCCATGCCCTGAAAAATTAATCCATGAAGTGATATGGCGTTTGATTTTAATTGATTTTCCATATGCCCGTATCATTTTATTATATATAAAAATAAGCTAAACTATACATTAAAGTATAATATATATGTATATATATAGAAAATTAAAACAGCAAAATCGAAATATTTAAACAGCGAATTTATTTATAAGCTTTAATGGACATTAAAAAATATATCAGGTTGAAAAACGATATTGAAACTGTAATAGGAATAATAATTGGATTTGTATTTGGTGCAAAATTTGTTGCATTTTTATATCCATATCTGTTGCATTATTCCACCGCGGGCATAACCATTTCGCAAAGTGTCTATGCTCCAATTATTGCACTGGTTACAGGCATAATTTTATTTTTTGGCATAAGGACACTTGCATACCTTATTTCCTCAATGTTTCTTGGAGCGGGTATAGGAATAGCACTGTTTGAGTTTACCGGGTTTAACATGTTGTCGACTTTAATATTGATATCACACGCAATGCTGACTATGCTGGTTTAATTCTTATAAATCCCGGAACTGGCATTCCATAATATTAATTATGTGAATATATTCATAAAATAGGAAATATATAAATAAAGATATGAAATAAATTGTTGTGATTTTATATGGGATTTGTTGACCCGTTAGCTGTGATGCTATTAAGTTTGGGTGTAAGTGCAGGCTTGATTTCCGCGTTTTTTTATCAAGTCGCAAAGGGTAGAGATGTGAAAGAGTTAGTAGTTCCAGCCTTTATCTTTGGTGGTTTTGATTTTATGTCCGGGTTTGAAATGTCTGAGTTCTGGCCATTGCCCGGTTCATACAATATGCTATTTGGAGACCCTATTATGATACTTGGAATGCTGCTTATTGCAGGTTCCATAATGATCTACAAAGGGTATAATTTAAGGACTCTTTCAATTCCCGGAGTCATGTTAGGAGTGTACCTATTTATTGAAAGTGCAGCAATGGTTAATTTTAAGCTGGAAAGCGGCGATAATTTGTTTGCTGCAATGGGGCTCTATATAATGAGTGGCATATCTGCGGTCTACTCGGTTGTTTTATTTGCAAAGCCGGAAAAAGACAGGAAGTACCTTTATTATGTTGCGTTCATATTGCTTGCGCTTACCGCCCTAATTGCACTGTTCATTGGATATGAAGCCATATATGGGCATTTGCAGGCACCACCGTAGGCATATTATATATTTTTTACCGGGTATTTAGATTTTATATGTTTTATATTTTTATAATTTATATAATTAGCATATAAAAAAACATATATATGGAATCCGGTTAAAGATAGTAGATGTTTAAATGCAATATGATTTAATAGACCTGATTGCATGCCCTATGTGCAGGGGCAATTCATTTTCTAAATCAGTAATTAGAGAAGAAGGTGATAATGTTATAATTCCAGGGCACGGGGAGCACACGTATACAGATTCTAACAACGACGGAGCGAATCATGATATGAAAAACGGCATATTGCTATGCAATACCTGTGGAAGATGGTATCCCATAATCAATAGCATACACATATTGCTGCCTGATACCTACAGGGATGAAAAGAAAGATATGGAATTTCTTACAAAATATAAAAGTGATCTGCCTGATATTGTAATAAACAATGGAAAACCATTTAATATTAAGGTACTCGAAAAAACATAGAATCATGAATATGATATGCTGTGACATATATTTAAAAAGAAGTGGATTTTAAATGAAAGAAAATAGGTTTAAGTCTGATGACAAAGATTTAAGGGATGTTTATAATAAAATTCCGAAATCATATGACAGAGCCAACGCATTAATCTCATTTTTTCAGGATGTAAAGTGGAGAACCAGACTTGTAGATGGAATATTCCACATTTCACAGCCGGAAAAAATTCTTGATGTTGCAAGCGGAAAGGGTGAATTGACATATATTATAAAACAGATTAAGGAAACATATGTAGTAATGACCGATTATTCAGAAAATATGTTGAACATGTCGATAGTTGACTCCACAAGAGTCCTTGCATCATTTAACAATTTGCCCTTCCGCGACAATTCTTTTGATTCAGTTATGAGTACGTTTGCCCTGCATGCTGCGGATAATATAGAAGATGTTATCAGGGAAATGGTCCGTGTTTCTAATGGCACAGTGGGAGTTATAGCAATGGGAAAATCAGATAATAAATTTTACAGTTTTATCACCGGATTTTATTTAAAATATTTTCAACCTTATATTGCAAAATTAACGGGGGAGAAATCAAAAGATTATAGATTCATTTATTACATATATAAAAGGCTGACACCAAACTCATCAATTCGTGAGATAATTAAAAAATATATGGATGTGGTAACATTTGAGGAGAAAGCCTTTGGATCGGTATACATTTTTATTGGTACTAAAAAGGATACAGAAGTCATTAAATAATTTAGAATTTTTTCTTGTCTGCGCATATATGAATTCGTGCATAAGTTTTCATTGAACTAATTCAAAAGATTGTGTGTCCTGCAAATAAGTGTTGGGAATATATAATGAAATTTTTCTTTGTACCTAAAATGTAATCTTAATAAATGTTTAACGTGGGAAAGAAGTTAAGCAATTCCAGAGAGTCCGGGATGCTGATTCAACGGCAACTAAATGCAGGAAGATAGCGTGCTGCGACATATTAAAAATGGAATAGAATAGTAAATAAAAACCTTCTAAAATTTTAATAGGCTCAGAATTGCAATAAACTAATATACCATCGTGAAACTACACTATTGATGATCGCCGTAGAGCGTCTAATGGTAAGAAAGAAATTAAAGACAATGTTAAAGAAATCTATAGAAAAGAACAACATTGATATATTTACCGGTTTCATTATTAAAGAAAAAAATGCTATCAGGGAGGTATATGACACACAGATTTCTGATATATTGTTAAATGCACTCAGGGATGCTGAAATATCAGCTGACCTTTACAGTGCCCTTACATATATAGATGATAAAAGCCCTCTGATACTGGAATATAAAGCTTTAAAATTATATTCTGATGGAAAGATTGACGATTTCATTCATTTTGTTACATCTAATATAGATATTTTAAGCCTGGCCAATGTTAAAAAAGATTTTGATGAATTGATAAATAAATCACAGCCGGAAAAGGCTGTAGAATACCTATCTATTGCAGGAGTATTTGATGAAGGCATATTCAAAGAATATTTTGCCACAATGCCGGGTGAGCAGGAAATCCGGCGATTAACTGCACTTTTTCAAACAAACGGCAGTATCAATGACCTTGAGAAAATTCTTTCTATATGTATTTCAAAAATACCTTATTCAACCTGTTATTTTTCCCTGGCAGATATTTATGTAGAATTTAACCAGAAGGATAAACTCAAAGAGTTGCTGCATGATATCCATAAAAACCGTATTCATTATAATAATATAGATATCAGAAAATACTATTCATATCTTGGAGAATACGAAAAAGTTGTAGAATTTTCAGATGTTAATGAACCGGATAATGCATTATTGGCTGATGCATATTATCACCTCGGCTATTATGAAAATGCTTTAAAAATTTATAAGTATATTTATTATAACGAAGATAAAAATGTTCTTGAGCGAATTATAGATATTACTTATGCAATTAAAGATTATTATTCCCTTATTAATTATATAAACTTAATAGAAAAAAATCTGGGAACAAATAAAAAATTGTTGCTTTATAAAATTGAGAGTGAAATTGTACTTGATTTATATAGTGAAGCTGAATTGGATTTAAACAGGTACCGGTCAAATTTTGGCGATGATACTGAAGTACTGGAGTTATTTGCTAAATATTTCAGAGCGGTAGACAATCAGGAAATGTTATATAAAATTGCAATACAATTGATAGAAAAGGGAAATACAGATCATGAAAATTATAGAATTATTGTCAATTACCTGTATGAAAATCAGGAGTACAGCAAGATTCTTTCATACGTAACTGAAAAGAACCTGATTAATGAGTTTAAACCGGAATATTGCAGTTCACTTATATATTTAAACAGAATTGAAGATGCCATTGAGATTATAACGACAGAGCGATCTTTACTTGATTCCGGTAGGGTAGTTGATAGTATCTTTGAAAAAATAAAAACTAATGAAAATATCAGGAAGTTTAATAGTATAAATAAGCAGGGCACAATTCTTGAAATGGTAATCTCATATATGCAGGGGCGGAAAAATTTTGATTATATGAAATATGCCGGAAAAGTAAAAAATGCCGGGTCACTGGCCGGAATCTATATACTTGCCACATCTACCAGAAAGGACAATTTTTTTGACAGGCGTTACATAAGGAACCTTCTTGACATTGACAGGTATCAGATAATATCATCAATACTTTCCAATATCGAATCCATAAAGAATGGAGAGGATATTGGCGACATGAACGATTCAAGATATTTTTTATATCCCATTACTAAAGCACTTATAAAAACAAAACGTTACCATGAAGCTTCAACAATTCTGGATTCTTTGTATAGCAAAGACCCTGATGCATTTTATTATTATTTCAGGGCGTATATCGAATTTCAGGATTCAAATTTTGGGGATGCCATAAAGCATGTTGAGGAAGCTATCTCTGTTTTAGATAATGTCGATTTCCTTGCATTGCGGATTAATATTGCTCTGGCAAAAAATACAAATGCAGAAACCTACACAAAATCTGCTATAGATTTAGGCTTTACCGATATTTTTGGCATGATTTACAATTTTGTGGTAAGCAGAAATATAGATGTTAGTGAGGAATTCAGGGAATATCTGGAAAAGATTGATATTAAAAACGTATATTTGTACAGGCTAAAAAGCTATTGTTTGAGGGACTATAAATCTGTCCTTAAATACTCTGCCCTTTCACTTCTATATGGGGGAAATTCTGAGGATGTGGTAAATCATTATTCTATCCTGAAAAAGGATAATGAGCTGACTGCCGTATATTTTCTGGAACATTATAAAAATAAGTATTATGAAGGTTACATAATACTTTCAAGTTACTATTACAGCAAAAGGATATTAAAAAAATCTCTGGAATACTTCAACCTGGCATATGTAAGAAATAGTATTGCAGTGAAAAACCCACTTTTTCAGGAACTTTTTATGGGTGTCCCATTGTCCAGTGCCATTATTAATGCAATGGAATCCACAGGGGAATGGTTTCATTTGATGGTCTATTATTACAACAGGAAAGAATTTGGAAAAGTAAGGGAAATCACGCAATATCATTACAATAATATCAAAATACCGGAGTTCCTTATAACACGTGCATGGGAAAACATGCCGGTAAAGACCTTTATGGTTGGTCTTTTCAATAAAAGCCATGACAAAATTCTGGGTGAATTGCTTGCAAACAAATTCGATGAACTGGAACTATATGAGGATGAGATAGACATCCTGAAAACACTTATCAGCTATTATCCGGATGAAAACATACTTTTTGAACGCCTTATAAATTCTTTAATTCAGAATGGGAATTTAAACGAGGCTCTCGAAACCACTTATGATCGCTTCCATGAGAAAAAGGATATTTCATCATTTAATAGAATGGTGCATATTTTCTATGACCTGAGGGATTATAGTTCGCTGGCAAACATATTTAATAACAACAGGGAATTTGTAAATGCAGAGAACATAAAATACTGGATATATTCACAGATTAAATTATTTAACTACGCGGCAACGAGAGCATTAATGCATGATTATCACGGTATTATCAATGTAGATACCAGTGAAAGCATAAATTCAAAACTCAGATCTTCCTATAGAACAAGAATGATAGTGGAAGTCACTAAAAAAGTATTTGATACGGAGTACGTGGATCAAAAAGTTTCACAACCTGCCGAACTAAGTGCCATGGTACCTGCATACCTTGCAAATGATGTCTATGAATTCATTACTAACAAGGAACCGTATTCTTATATTGATGCCAAGGAATATAATAACGAATCCGTAAATATTATTGGCAGACTAAACACAATTGGTATTTCAGATATAAGGGATATAAAAATATACCACATTTATAAGGTAACCGGGAATGTAATAAAATCAAAGAATTTCTATATTTTCATAAAGAGATGCATGGAAGGGTATTATAAAATAGAGAAATTGTCTGAAAATGGGGGTTCCATTAATAGTGGTGATATGGGCAATGAACCTGATATTATTAAGATAATAACGAAATACAATGTCGGACTAATGGATGCAATATACATTGCAGGAAAAATGAAAAATGGGATGTTAAATTAATGATGTACAACAGGAATAACGAAGGAAATGATATTATAATAGCAGTAATCGTTTTAACTATAGCTTTCACTCTTATGATCAATGGTGGACTTCGTGGGGTACCGGACATAAAAACACTGGAAATCGAAGTACTTATAGGGTTCTCCGTAACTGTAACCGCTTTCCTTATGCATGAAATGGCCCACAGGGAAGTTGCCAGAAGGCTCGGTGCAGTTGCATTTTTCAAGTTATGGCCTGTAGGTATCCTTCTTGCACTGATAACATCGGTGTTCGGATTTATCTTTGCTGCCCCGGGTGCAGTCCAGTTTGCAGGGCTGTATGACAGGGATAGTGAGGGAAAAATCGCACTTGCTGGGCCAGGCACAAACATAATAATCGGAGTAATTGCTTTCCTGGCAGTAACATTTTCTGGCATTACCGGCGTGGCATCAACAATCTTAATATGGGTGGCATGGTTAAATCTCTGGTTTGCCCTGTTTAATTTGATACCATTTCCTCCACTTGATGGGAGCAAAGTATTTTACTGGAACAGCAAACTCTTTGCAGGTGTATTTTTACTGGCAATAATATTAAATATAGTAGATGGGTTCCTTCCGGCTATATTAGGAATCTAATCTTCCGGATCAGCTGTAATAAAAAATATGCTATTTTCCCCAACATCAATTCTGTATGGAATTAAGTATTTTCTGATTTCATTTTCAATTTTACATTCGACTTTTCCTGATTCAACCATGTAACTCCATAGATCGGATGAGGGGCTTATTATTAAACCATAATAAAGAGGTTCGTGTGAAGCTATAAAATATTCCTTTTCACCAAATTCTGCTTTCTTATTATTGTATAATATTTCCATGCAGGGTAATAAACAACTATTAGATTAGTTTATGCCATACTGGATGCTTTATCCTGCTTTCTATAATTTATAAATAACATTATCCTGTATCAGTTTATTTGGCTCCCTTATGCCCACCATCTTCCATCCGGGACTTTCTATCCTATCTTTTACTTCTTTTAACCGCTCATGGATTTTTTTATCCAGATATGGATTGCGAGATGCCGTTGATAATTTATCGTCATTCCCTCATACCGTTGAATAATGGAAAGAAAAAAATCAAAGGAGATATAAAAGTTAAATAGGTTTATTTAATAAAGTCCAAGAGAGTGATTAAAATAAATACAAAAGAAACATGTACTTCCTGTGGCATTGGCCTGGTGGAGGTAGGATATTCAATATTCGAATGCCCCCAGTGTGGGGAAGAGATGATTGGAAGATGCAAGCAATGCAGAGAGCATTCAACAAAATATGAGTGCCAGAAGTGTGGATTTATAGGACCGTGATATCATGGGAGATGTAATGGTTCAGTTAAGAATTCTTCCCGAATCTGTTGATGTAAATTTAAAAGATTTAAGGGTAGCAATTACGGCGAGCATAGAAAAACTTTGCACTATTAACGAAGTAAAGGAAGAAGAGATAGGATTCGGTTTAAGTGCCCTTTTATTCTCGGTTATCGTTCCCGATGAAGAAGGAAAAATAGATTCTGTTGAAAATGCCATATCATCGGTTAAAAACGTGAGCCAGGTTGATACCAGGGATGTTACGCTAATATAAGATGATAATTCTTTTGATTTTATTAATTTTTTATACCGTATTATTGCTGCTTATATCATCTGGATTTATTTATATTGAGTCTCATAAATATCACAGTGAACATATAGTCAATAACTACCGTCCGGAAACCCTGGTCATAATGCCTGTGAGAGGCATTGACTATTCACTTGAGAAAAATTTGATATCTGTTAAAAACCAGGAATATGAAAATTTTAAATTTTTATGCGTGGTTGATTCTGAGGAAGAAGAAGCCCTGAAAGTAATTAAGAAACTTGATATAGATTATATAACAAGTTCATATAAATGCGATAAATGCAGTGGCAAGGTAAGAGCAATAAGTACCGCTATCCAGCTATATAATAATTATGAGGTGTACCTTCTTGCTGATTCAGATATAGAGGTCAAAAAAAACTGGATTTTGAATATGGTAATGCCACTAAATCAGGAAGATGCAGGGCTTTCCACCACATTCCCCTACTTTTACCCTAAAAATGGGTTCTGGGCTCAGATTAAGGAAATATGGGGCTTTGTAGGAATGGGGCTTATGGAGTCAAAACTTACAAGATTCGGCTGGGGTGGTTCACTGGCATTCAAGCATGAACTCATAAGCGATTCTTTAGAATTTTTCAGTGAACATGTCTCGGATGACACAGCTCTAACAAAGATATGCAAGCAAAAGGGCAAAAAAATATATTACGTAGATTCTGCACAGCCAGATATAAACTCGCCGGATACATTTAAGGTGTTCGCTGAGTGGGCAAACAGACAGACCGCCCTTTCAATTTCTGCATCTCCTAAAGTGTATTATTATGGTTTATTATTTTATGGAGCCTACTTATTCCTATTCTTTTCCGCAATTTTAATGGGAGTATTTTATAATCCACTGTATTTTCTCTTCCTCATTCCTGCAGTGATGTATATCTACAATATGGTCAGAAGGCTAAAACACATAAAACCTGTCAATATACTTGGTTCTATCATACTCCCTTTTATTTATATGACAAATTTAATTGTTGCAAAACGGATGAAAAAGATAACCTGGCGCGGGAATACGTACGATATTGAAGATAAAAACTTATTATAATGAATTGTTATAATACATAATGAAGCAGCCAGAGTTATTCGGCACGAATGGAATCAGAGGAGTTCCAAATGAAGACCTTACAACAGATCTAGCAATGGGGATAGGAAAGGCAATAGGAACATTTTTCAATGGAGGTAAAATTGCAATAGCAAAGGATACAAGAATCAGCGGAGACATGTTCATGCTTGCTGTTGCTTCTGCTATCATGTCTACAGGTTCTGATGTGATATATGTGGGCGAGTTGCCAACCCCCGGACTCCAGTACTACTGCAAATCAAAGGGTATTCCAGGCGTTATGATTACCGCATCGCATAATCCGCCACAGTATAATGGAATAAAGGCAATAGATAAGGATGGTACTGAAATTGACGAGGAAAGCGAAATAAAAATAGAGGATATATACAACGGCAAATTATTCAAACAGGCATCCTGGGAGAAAATCGGGACGTATAATTATGATAGTACTGCAATAGGTCTTTATATGGACAGCATAGTCAGCATGGTAGATGAAAAGGCCATAAAGGAAAGGCGCCTGAATGTAGTAATTGATACAGGGAACGGGGCATCATACTATACCAGCCCCACAATACTGGCAAAATTGAATTGCCATGTGGTTTCATTGAACGCAAATCCTGATGGCAAATTCTCATCGAGGAATTCAGAACCAAAACCTGAGAATCTGGTGGATCTTATATCTGTAATGAAAACCGGCAAATTTGATCTGGGGATTGCACATGATGGTGATGCAGACCGGTGCGTTTTCATCGACGAAAAGGGCAATTATATTGATGGTGATAAAAGCCTGGCATTGATAGTGAAACATACCATTCAAAAGGGCGATATAGTCGTAACTCCTGTAAGCAGTTCTGATGCACTTGAAAACATATGCAGGGAAAAGGGTGCAAAATTGATATCAACTAGAGTTGGGGCTCCGATTGTGGCACGTGCAATGATAGATAATAATGCATCTATAGGCGGCGAGGAAAATGGCGGTATCATATATGGAAAGCATCAGTTCTGCAGGGATGGGGCAATGACTATGGCACTGATGCTAAATCTCCTTACCCATGAAAACAAAACAGTATCAAGTCTGCTTGAAGAAATACCTGACTATACCATGGCTAAATCATCTGTAGCACGTAAAAAAAGCTGGGAAGAAATAAAAAAATTGCTAATGGAAAATTTTTCCGGGAAAAAGATGGATTTTACCGATGGTGTAAAAATTTTTGATGAAGATGGATGGACATTAATACGGCCTTCAGGGACTGAAAAGATTATCAGAATATTTTCTGAATCCCCATCCAAAAGCCTTGCGGAAGAGTATAATAAAACTTATATGGATTTCCTTGCAAATTTATAAATTTTTATACATATCAAAAAATCTTGTGATTGCAGTTATATTCCCTGCTAATCCAAACCATATTAATAGTATTCCTGTTGCGTAGATATCTATAGAATAGATGGAGAAATGGGATGATACAAAAAACTGGATCAGTGAGAATATTATTATTAAAATCAGCCTGTCTGCCCTGCCTGCTATTCCCGAATAATTTCTTTTAAGGCCAAGTGCCTGGGACTGTGTGCCCATATAGCTGGTAAGCAGTATTCCCAGAATAGCAAATAAGCCAAAATATACATTTCCATAGATTGAAAACGTCATGCCCAGGATGATAAACATATCTGAATACCTGTCAAATACATGATCCAGCATATCTCCCTTTTTTGATGAAATGTTTTTAAGCCGGGCTATTTTGCCATCAAGTGCATCAAACAAAGCAGAAAATATAATAAAAATGAAAGCAAGAAGAAGAAAATAATGGCTTAAATAATAAAAAATTCCGGCCAGCGCTGCAAAAACCAGAGATAATATGGAAATGGTGTTTGGATTTATTCCGGAAAATTTTTTCGTTATAGGATCTAAAAACCTGTCTGCCTTTTTCCTGTAGGAATCTAATACCATAGGCAGGTATTAAAAAGTAATTATTAAAGTGTTGTCTTGCCTGTTTTCTTTACCTTATGCCATACACGCTTTGCGCCTGTTATCTCCAGGAATAGGGTGTATATTGCTATAAGCGAGTTCAGGGTCAAGTATATATAAATTAATGGAATATAAATAAAATTCTGCCGCTTTTTTATCAATACAAGTACCAGGGCTACAACGTATATTATCAAAGATATCAGAATTAATGATATGAAATAGGTTCTCATTGAATGTACGAATGGGTTGTAAAAATTCAGAAGGGATATGTAAAGCCACCCGAAGAAGAGTATTCCGGAAAATGTAGGGGCGAGGACAATCATTAGGGCATCAAAATCCGTAAATTTGCTGAATCTTTTCTTTGAATGGAAAAATACCTGATGGTATCCACGTAGCCAGCGTGTCCTTTGCCTGAAATACTCTGAATATGATGCAGGAGTTTCCTGAAGTGCCTTTGCACTGCCAAGATATGCCGATTTATACCTTGCATTTGAAATTCTTATTGAACTTTCAAGGTCCTCTGTAAGAAAATTATCGTCCCATCCACCTATACTTTCTATGACCTTCCTTTTAAAGTACTGATTTGATCCAGCCACAGGAACGAAAAGGTTGAAGTGTGTCCTTCCTATAAGCGTGGCCTTAACAAGTATTTCATCTATAACTGCAAGCCTCGTAAATATATTTTCTTCTCTGTTTATGTATGAATTATATCCCTGCAGTACATCTACATTGAAATAATTCATTCCATATACTGCATTTTCAAGTGTATTGGGCAGAAGCATGGTATCGGCATCATATGTGGCAATTACCTCACCCTTTGTCTTTTCAAAACAAAAATTAAGTGCGGAAGCTTTGCTTTTGCCATCTGGCCTGTTGAATACATTTACTCTCTTATCCCTGCTTTCATACTCCTTTGCAATTTTATACGTATTGTCACTTGAATTGTCAACAACCACAAAGAGTTCAAAATTTGTGTATGTTTGATTTAATATGGATTCTATTGTCCGCTTGATCACGGTTTCTTCATTTTTTGCAGGAACTATAATGCTGACCATTGGCTTATACATTTTTAAGCCGGAAAATTGTGCTTCATTTAACTTTGAAAAATCAATATCGTATTTGGTAAAATCCTTATATCCAAAGTAAATTATAGGAAACTGATAAATAACGTAAACCAATCCTATTGCTATTAAAGCGAGCCCAATTCCCTGCAAAATATCCATTTCGGTATAGTATCCCTAGGATATATTTAAAACCTTTTTTATCATAGTTGTTTTTGTATGCATTTCCCGCAAGAATGCGGATAGCTTAAATATTGTTAATATATAATTAAAATATGGTAGCCAGAGTGATGAGCGTTGCATCCACTGATTCAGGGGGTGGTGCAGGCATAATGGCAGATTTGAAAACGTTTACGGCTATGAAAGTATTTGGAACTTCAGTAATAGTTACCTTAACAGCACAGAACAGTGTTTCGGTAAAATCTATTTATGAACTCCCTTTAAAATTTATCAACGAACAATTTGATGCGATAATGGAGGATATTGGCACAGATGCTGCGAAGACAGGAATGCTTTACTCCGCTCCTGTAATCTCAGATGTGACCGAGAAATTTAAACAATATGGAATAAAAAATATTGTTATAGACCCTGTAATGATTTCGAAAACCAATGTCCGGCTTTTGCGTGAAGATGCAGTTGAGACTATGATTACTAAATTGATGAAAATTGCAGAATTAATTACACCGAACATACCGGAAGCCGAAAAAATCTCATCAATGAAGATTAGAAATTCAGAAGACACAAAAATTGCGTCAAAAAAAATTTATGAAAACACAGGTTCATCGGTACTGATAAAAGGCGGGCATGCCGGGAGTCGTTATTCAACCGATATTCTTTACGATGGTTCCGAATATTATGAATTCCCATCCAGGCGTATTAATACTAACAATACTCACGGGACAGGCGATACACTTTCTGCTTCTATTGCGTCCTATCTTGCATCCGGAAAAAAATTGCCAGAGTCCATAGAGCTGGCTAAAAAGTATATAGACGGGGCCATAGAAAACTCATTTCCTATGGGTAAAGGTTATGGGGCACTTTCACATTTCTGGGCGATAAAATGATAGGAAAAATATCCAGGAAATTTTTTGAGGAAAATATAATAAATAAGATTGGCACTCTCCGTGATGAAGTGGTAGTTCCACCAAAAAATGGTGTGGATGTGGGAATTGTGAAAATAGGGGATAAGTATATGGCAGTTACCACTGACCCATTATACATAGATAAATCATTTGGCTTTAAGAAGGCCGCGTGGTTTGCGTTCCACATACTATTGTCAGATCTATATACCTCTGGAATACCTGCCTCTTATATGAGTATTGACCTGAATCTTCCATCCAGCATTACTGATAATGAATTCAAGGAAATATGGGATGTAATAAATGAAGAATGCATTAAATATAATATAGAAGTTGTAACAGGGCATACAGCACGGTACAATGGAGTTGAATTCCCTATGGTTGGCGGAATCACATTGATGGGTACTGGCGAAAAATTCATTACAACCGAAAATGCCGGTGTGGGTGACAGGATAATCATGACAAAAAGCTGTGCCCTGGAAACTGCACTTATACTGTCAAATACATTTCCTGAGTATGTCAGGAATAATATAGGTGAAGAAAATTATAAAAGCATAATTGGCAAATTTTATACAATGACCTGCGTGGGTGAAGAAACTCTTGCAATTGAATATGGAATTTCTGAAAGGATCACTTCAATGCATGATGCAACAGAAGGTGGCTTATTAAATGCTATTTATGAAATTGGAATTGCCTCTGGAAATGGGTTGTCTGTTGATTACAATAAAATAATTATTGACAGTGATATAGAAAAACTTTGCAATTTATTCAATATAGACCCTTTAAGGTCCATAAGCGAGGGTACTTTGCTGATAACGGTAAAGGAACAATATGCCATGGAATTTCTAACGATTTTGCAGAGTTCCGGAATAGAAGCCAGCCTAATAGGGGAAATACTTGATAATTCCAAGGGAATAAAAATCCTCAAGGATGGGAAGCAGGAGGATATTAGACCGGAGGACGACCAGCTATGGGGGGCTATCACCAAAGGAATAAAAGATGGATTAAAATGAAATTAAAAGGGCTTTATCTTGTTACTCCGGATTATTCTGGGGATTGGATTATAAATGCTACTGAAAGGGCAATAAAAAGTGGTGTGGACATATTGCAGTACAGGGATAAAACATCTACTTTCAGGGATAAACTTGCTATTGGAAAAAAATTAGCATCTATTTGCCATGATTATAGTGTGCCATTTATTGTTGACGATGATCCGGTTTTAATGGATATACTTGGAGCTGATGGAATACATATAGGAAAGGACGATGTGCCATTTGACTATGTAAAATCAAAGTATCCCGATCATATAATAGGTGTTTCAACTTATGGCAGCATAAAGGATGCTTTGCTATATCAAAAACTTGGAGCAGACTACGTTGCTTTCGGATCATTTTTCCCGACAAAAACAAAGGATGATGCAACTATCTGTGATATCAATGTGCTAAAAGGGATTGGGCCAATCAATATACCTGTATTCGTTATAGGTGGAATATCAAGGGAAAATATAGACCTTGTATTGAAATATGGGATTTCTGGAATTGCTGTTGTCTCTGCCATATATTCACATAATGATATAGAAGACCAGGTATCATATTTTAAAAGCAAATTAATTGAATACGGAAAAAATTAATGTCATCCATATGGGAAAACATATAATATTTAGTTATATCCATATTTATGAAAATAGAACAGGCATTAATATCACAATTGATGATTTTACTTAATATAAAGAATGGAAAAACACGCCCATCTGAAATTTCCAGAGAACTTGATATTACAATACAGGGCGTTGTCTACCATATGAAAATTCTAAAGAACAAGGGATTTATTGATGACGAAAATAGAATAACAAAGGAGGGCTTTGATTTTCTTTACAACGGTTTAAACTATATGGAAAACTTTGTTCATTCTAGCCTTATAAGCATAGATTCTTCCCTTGTATGGGAAGTTATATCCGATGAAAATTTTGAAGCGAACCAGAATGTGTCACTTTATATGAATGCAGGATACCTGCATGCAGGGGCATATACAGGCAGAGGAGCCCATGGAGTTACAGTAACACGGGCAGTAAAGGGGAAATGCACAGGTGTGACTGCAGTGAGGGAAATAATAAATATTAAAAAATCAAGGATTGTGGTACTTGCAGTAAACAATGTTGAGAAAGTAGATAATATGGTTTCCATTTCACAACTTGTTAAAAACACATTGGAAAGCATGGATTTTGATTTTCTCGGCATCATAGGCGAAATGGCAAAAAATATCACTGATCTCTTAAATATCAGGCCACAATTTGAGTATGCCACAATTAACTCTGCATTTGAGGCTGCTAGAAGGGGATTTACCACGGCTATAGTGGTATCAGAACGATTTTTCCATTTTTCATTAAATGAAATAAGGGAGTTGCAGTCAAAAAATCCGGGCATAGAACTTGATTTAAGGCATATATAAAATTAATGCATACTTTTAATAAATAACAAAATGAAATCAACAATAGCATGGAATGAATAATATATACAATTTGTGTTTCCATAAAGGTTAAAATTTCCCCATATCGTTTTTTAAATCCGCATAGAAATTAGCTGAATTAAATAATATATTATTAATTATATAATATTAGTATTATTTGTTATTTAAACACGGTATATTCAGTATTATTTTTATAAGTAAATAAAAACATTTTTTCCGATTTTTATAAATATTTAAATAATACTTTATTATAAAGGTGAATTGTAGAGGTGCAAAAAATTATGGAGGACGATGAAAGTGGCAGTAGGGGTACATATCATAGCGGATTTATACGGTGTAGATTCAGAGTTAATATCTAGCGCTGATGGTATTTCACCAATTATAGAAAGTGCAATTAAGGAAGGTAACCTGACGGAAATATCTTCCCAGTATTACCAGTTCCGGCCCATGGGGGCAAGTGGCATAGCCTTGCTGGCTGAATCACATCTTTCATTCCATACATGGCCGGAACATGGACTTGTAACCCTTGATATATATACCTGTGGAGAGCATAGCAATGCAGATAGGGCATTTAATTATCTTTTGAATGTTCTGCATCCAACATCCATAGAGTATAAAAAACTTGAGAGAGGCAGCAAAATCGAGGAAAACGTAAAAATCGAAAATCCCCAGATGATGCTGTGATAAATTGCAGAAAAAAATAATTTTAATTTCTTTTTCCTTTGTATTATTGTTTATAGATTTGTTAATAGGATTGTACCATATAACCACAACATTTAATTTTCTGATCATTCCCGACATAGCCATTTCTGTGGCATCTATATATATGGCTGGTGATATATTTCTTGATGTGTCTTACAGTGTGGGAAAATCTTTTTCGTTCTCTGAAAAATACGTGGGATTATTCATAGTAGGATTTGCTGCAATCGTGGATGAAATTGCAATGTCCGTGATGGCAGCAGTTGAGAACCAGGGGGCAGTTAGTTTTGGCACCATACAGGGTTCAAATGCAATTACCCTGCTTGCATTCTTTATCCTCATACCACTGTACTATAAATCAGGTATTTCAAAATTCAGGTTGGACGCCTACGTTGTCACTGCAACAGCAATAATACTCCTCATATTATCATTTTATTTTATCAAAGTTCCATATTATATAGGATTTATAACTCTGGCGGTATTCTTATTCTATGTTATAAAAAAATCAAAATCGCCTGGAAGCAAAAATGTTATTGTGGCCGAAGAATCATACCCTTCATATTTTGGAATCCTTGCGATTATAGTTATCGTTCTGGCATCCTATAATATGATAGATGCTGCTCTTATTATATCTGAAGTTTTGAAAATTACTGCATTCCTATCATCCTTTTTCCTGCTCGGATTTTTTGGTTCACTTCCGGAAATAATAATGCTGTCTATTTCACTGAAGGACCAGAGAAAGAATGTTTCAATAGGATTGATCACTGGAAGTACATTATACAAAGAAACAATACTATTTTCAATAATCGCTTTCATAGGAACATTGACATTTCAGGATTCATTTTTCTCTCTGATATTGATGATGATATTTTCTGTTGTACTTATAATTTATACATTTATATTCTCATGATGTTCCTTTAAAAAGTTTTAATCAAAATACAAATTTAAAATCCCCAGAACTGCTCATCTTTTCTCTTAATTTTTATTAATTCTTCCATTGTAGTTTTGACATCAGGATCCATATCCTGGTCTTTCATTTCCTTTACTACATTTTCTGGCACATCAACATATAGGTCTTCGTCTGGAAAAATTTGCCTGTTTAAAGTGACTCCATCAATTGCACATGATAGTTCAGAACCTTTGTCAGCAAATTGATGGTTGACATCTCCATCCCTGAGGCTCTTAATAGTACCTGCATATTTATTCTTGCCATTTATGAGTTTATCACCAACCTTAACACGCCCGGATAGAACTTTAATGCCAACAATTACAGGTTTTGCGGCCCTGAATATATAATCAGGCATGATTACAAGCTTTGATGGTACTGGCTTATTATTTTTCTTTTCTTCTTCTATTTCATTCTTCTTGAATTCTAGCCATTTTGTAAGGTCATCTATCATAGAATAAATAACATTTCCGGAAATAACTTTGGCGTTATTTGTTTCCATGGCTTCTTTTGCATCCCCGGAAGTATTCACGTTGAATCCAACTATTACACGGTCCAGCGGGTTGTTTAATGTAGACACGTTGATTATGTCTCTTTTAGTTATATCCCCTATCTGCGCTTCCCTGACGTTGATTTTGTTCTGTTCCATTTCATAGGCTATAGCTTCAAGTGAACCGATTGCCTCTGCCTTTATTGTGATTCCGTTTTCAGAGAGTTTTATATCTGGTTTTGATTCATTAATCAATTCATTGAAAGCAGCGTCTGTTTTACCGCCCTTAATAGCAATGATAGATGTACCGGAAAGCACATCAAGTTTGTCCGTTATAAGTATTCTTATTCCTGCTGCAGATTTTATACTCTCTTTTTCTACCATGCCTTTTTTACCGGTGGCAATAATAGCCTTTACCTTGGTGACTGCTGGCCCTGCTATTGTATTTAAGGCAATTTTATCGCCCTTGTGGAGCACACCCTGGTACAGTATTGTATCTAATGTCGTTCCAAGTGATCCTTCCTTTTTAATTTCTATAACAGAACCGCGGGTTGATTTGCTCTCAAATTGTATGTGCTCCTCCAGAAATCTCTGTGCGAGCCCTGTCAGAACCATCAGAATATCAGGTACTCCTATATTCAGCTTTGCGCTAATTGGAACTATAGCGAATGATTTTGTGAAATCAGTAATCCTGTCATATCTATCCGATGATATGCCTTTGACATAAAGGTCATTGATAATTTTGTAAATCTTTTCATCAAGAAAATCAACGTATTCCTTCCTCTGTTTACTTAAGGTTTCCTTGAATGATGTATCTTTTGATGAAACAAAATAAGGTATCATGTCAATTTTATTTGCTGCAATTATAAAGGGTGTTTTATATTTTTTTAAAACATCTATGGATTCTATTGTCTGTGGCTTTAAGCCTTCATTTACGTCGATAACCAGTATAGCTATGTCTGCAAGTGCCCCGCCCATAGACCTCATATTTGCAAAAGCTACGTGCCCGGGAGTATCAATAAATAATAATCCAGGAATAGTTACCTGTATATTTTTAAAATAATTTTTAATGTTTGTTTCAAGTGTGTTTTTATCAATTTCGGTTGCACCAATCTTCTGTGTTATGCCACCGGCTTCTTTTTTAGCTACTGTAGTCCCCCTGATATCATCAAGGAGAGTAGTTTTTCCATGGTCTACGTGGCCAAGCACACATACAATTGGTTCCCTTAAATTTTTTTTTGTGGTTTCCATACCTAATAATCCATTATCTCGTTCTCATTAAAGAATATTTTATATTCGTGGTTAAAAGATTCTGGAGAATCGGAGGCATGAACTATATTTTCCTCGATGTTCAATGAAAAGTCGCCCCTTATGGTACCTGCGGCTGCGGCAGAACCATCAGTTGCACCGGCGAGATTTCTGCACGAAATTATCGCATTATCACCTTCAAGTATTAAAGCTACTATAGGACCTGATGTTAAATAAGATACAAGACCTTCAAAAAATGGTTTCATACTATGAACGCTATAATGTTGCCGGGCTTTATCATCAGATACTTTCATCAGTTTCAAAGAAACTATTTTCAAGCCTTTATTTTCGAATCTTTCTATAATATTCCCAATGAGATGCCTTTTTACACCATCTGGCTTTATGAGTACTAAAGTTCGTTCCATATTATTACGCCTTTCTCATTTCCTTGATACGGTGGTACTCGTTTGTCCATTTAACATTTCTAGCAGCTCTCTTGAGGTCGATCATATTAACCCTGCATTTTTTAGAGCAGAAATTCATTATATTTCCATCTTTCCTGATATAAATAATTCCAGATGCGGGTTCAATATCATGGCCGCAAAAGATACATTTTCTATTTTCCATTTCATTCACCTTATTGATAATCTTCTTGCTTCCCTTGCGGTTTCCCTGAGCATCAGTATATCTCCTACTTTAACGGGACCGAGAACGTTCCGGGCAATTATCCTGCCCTGGTCCTTTCCATCCAGTACCCTTACTTTTACTGTTGTGGCTTCCCCGGTCATCCCGGTTCTTCCCATCAATTCGACTACTTCAGCTGGAGTTGCATCGTCTGCCATAATGCATCACTCTTTATCTTCTTCTGAATCTTCTTTCTTCTTTGTAGTCTTTTTAGGGGCTTTCTTTGTTTCCTTTGATTCAGAAGTTTTTGCTTTCTTTGGCTCCTTTTTTGCTTCCTTCTTGGCTTCTTTTTCTGCTTCAGGTGCTTCTGCAGCCTCAGCTTCAACTGCTTCCTCTTTTGGTTTCTCTGACTTGGCTGCAGGTTTCTTCTTTTCTTCCTTTCCAGCTTTTGCATTTTCTATTGATGATATAAGTTCCTTATATGCATCCTCATTTTTGCCGAAATCAACCACTGCTATTGATGCTGCAGATGCAATACCAACTTTCAGTCCAAGGTCACTCTTATTTTTTACATATGTATACGGGACTTTCCTTTCCTCACAAAGGACCGGTATGTAAAAAACAACTTCAGGGGGTGAAACATCCTCTGCTATTACAACTACCTTTGCTTCTCCTCTCTCAATAGACTTAACTACTTCATTTGTCCCTTTCTTAATCTTGCCAGATCTGTAGGAATTTTCTACAAAATCCAATGCATCTTTGACTAACGATTCGGGAGCTTCAAACTTTACATAACTGTTTTCCATGATAATCCTCCTTCACTTCTGCAAGGTATTATAAACTGCAATATAAATATTTAGCATTAGAAAACATGAACATTAAGGAATTTCAAAAAATATGCATATTAAAACAAATAATTGCTTTTATGAACTACACTAACATGGGTCTATGGAATTGCCATTTATTCATGTTAAAACTCCAGCTGCACAATTCTTCAACACAGGGTTACAAAGATAGTTTGAAATCAGGATTGACAGTTGCCATTGGTGAAATAAATAAAGTGACCATAGAAATTATATGGAAATTTAAAATAGGTCATATCCAGGGAATAAAAATGTAAGTGGTACTAATAAATAGGAAGCATTATATTCCAATTTATTTAATGTCTAACCACTGGATATATTTCAACCGGTATCTCTATCACGGGATCAACGAAATGACGGAAATATATGTGTAGTAATATAAATTTTATGGTATTTTGATGCTAAATTCTATATACTTAACGATATTCCACCTTTATGAGTGAGAAAACTGATGTTATCGCAGCATCGATGATTGGCACAATAATAGAATGGTACGGTATTTTTATTTTTTCATCCGGAGCCATATACATAGCACATACATTTTACCCCCATGTGACTGTGGCCGAAGGAGTTCTGCTAACACTCCTCACATTTGCACTTGGATTTGTTACAAGGCCAGTGGGTGCATATGTATTCGGACATTTCGGAGACAGGCTTGGAAGAAAAAAGATACTTTTGTTAACACTGTTGATATCAGGAATATCCACCGGGCTTACCGGATTGATTCCTTCTGAGGCGAGCATAGGTGTATTTGCCATAGTATTGCTTGTTATTCTAAGATTGGTATTAGGATTTGGATTGGGTGGCGAATGGGGTGGAGCTATGCTTCTTACACTTGAAACATTCAAGAAGAGAAGAGGATTCTACTCTTCCTTTGTCCAGTCAACAGTTGGTATAGGTTTACTCCTGGGAACAGCAATATTCCTGCCACTTGTTGCATACACACCACATTCTTTTATGTATTCAATCGGGTGGAGAATTCCATTTGTGGCCAGTTTTGTTATAGTTGTTATCGGAGTATTTATAAGACTGAAGGTCAAAGAGACGCCGGTATTCGAAGCGGAAAAAAAGAAGAACAGGATTCTAAAATCGCCGGAGAAAGAGTTGTTTACCAGACACTGGAAGAAGATAATTGCAGGTACACTACTTGCAGGTTCCTCAGGCAACTTTTTCTACTTTGCAATATCACTTCTTCCTGTTCTCTTCGAATCACTGAATAAGATATCGGTTTTTGATGGGCTGATAGGTACTGCATTATTTGGGATCATTGACGTAATTTTTGTATTTGTAGGCGGGCAGTTGTCGGATAAACGTGGAAGAAGGGCAATTATAGCCGGTGCCAATATACTTGCACTGATTGTTTTATTCCCTTCCATCTACCTGGTTGGCTTCGGGTATTTTGTAGTTTTCCTTTCCCTGTTTGCAATTGCGCATGGTCTCAGCTATTCACCTTTAGGTGCAATGATTTCAGAAATTTTTCCCACGAATGTAAGGTATTCAGGGAACTCAGCCAGCTACCAGTATGGCAATTCATTCATAGGAGGGCCTGCTCCATACGCATCTGACCTCCTTGGCAGTGTGTCTTATGTACTTTATCCTGTATTTACCCTGATTTTTATTCTTATTGCCCTTGGAGTTATCTACAAATCCAAAGAATCGGAGAAAATGTCTCTGGAGGATTCCGCGTCCGGGTACATAGAATATTAATTTATTTTTATATTTTCTATATTATTTATTATTTTTGCCCCTGCGTATGATGATATTATACCGTTATATGTTGGAAGAAATTTATTGTCATTTTTATCGATTATGTACATACTTGACAATGGCTTAATTTTCTTAGATATTTCCATCAGGTTTTCCCTTGCATTTCCTGGAAACACATTTCCCCTTCCGTCCGTTACCAGAAGTGATACCGTTTTTAATTTTTCATACGAAGATAATTTATATATATTCTCAAGGGCATCGTACAGTGGGGTCTTTCCGCCACTGGAAATATTATCGATAATGTTTTTCAACGCCGTAAAATTCCTTGAAAAATTCATTAATACTTCCGATCGCTCGCCTGCAAATTTTATAAGTGCAACTCTGCTTCTCATAATATACAATTTTTTGAGCAGCATATCTGAAAATTCTCTGGCGATTTCAATTCTTGAACTGAAATTCATTGACCTGCTCGAGTCTATGGCTATTATAAATGGAATTGAGCCTTTTGAGTAGGAATCTTTCATAACAATGGTTTTCTCATTTATCATTCTGAAGCCCGAACTCCATGTATTCAGAAGTGAATGCCTTATATCCATGTAGGTTCCTGATTTCCTGCCTCTATGCCTGAATTGCTTTGCTCTTCCGCTACGCCCTGATTTTTTTGTTTCTATTTTTTTGCCGGGATTTACTTCAAGATTATGGACTGTGCTTTCCCTGTTTTCCTTCTGCTTCTGCTGCTTCTCCTCTCCATTTCTCCCTGCTTCATGATTCTTTTGATCCGTGGGAGTGGACTGATTGCTGGCAGAATCCTGTTCCTGGTTATCATCTGTGTTATCTCCATTATTGCCCGGGTCATTAAAATTATAATCTGGCCTGCTCTTCCCTTTTTCCTTCATCCTGTGGTTAAGGGCAAATTGCAGTGCCTTCTTCAGATCATCTTCATTGACTTCTGTTCTTCCATAATATGCAGCTATTGCCTTTGCAGTTTTTACAGTGCTTATCATGGCCCTGTTGCTCAGGGAATTTTTGATCACTAAATCTGCTATAAAAACCCTGTATTCCCTTTTTATCTTCACATAAGGCAACAGTTTTCTTGCGTTAACTATCTTTAACTGAATTTCACGATCCGGAGCCCTGAACTTTTCTATAAAGCTTTCCCTATCACTGTCAAATTCTTCAACCCGATCAGCTATATCAAGAAGTGTTTCCGGAGATTCTGGCATTTTTCCTTCAACAGAGATGCCAAAACGGTCAAGCAATTGTGGCCTGAGTTCTCCCTCTTCAGGATTCATTGTGCCTACAAGGATGAATCTGGCAGGGTGTGTGTAAGATACCCCCTCCCTTTCAACAATATTTATCCCGGAAGCAGCTGAATCAAGTATTGAATCCACGATAGAATCATCAAGGAGGTTTACCTCATCTATATACAATATTCCCCTGTTTGCTTCGCCTATCAAACCTTCACGGAGAACAGATTCGCCTTTTATAGCATGGGATATGTCAAGTGACCCGACAACACGGTCAAGGGTGGTGCTATTGGGCAGATTTATTATCCTTATCTTCATATTTTCAGTTTTAAGTTCTCCTTTTTTCTTGGCTTCCAGGCATTCGTCACACAGATCGCCATCAGGGTCGCAGTGGAACCTGCATCCCTTGACCGCCTTAACTTCCGGAAGTATGGATGACAGTGCACGCACCATTGTTGATTTGGCTATACCCTTTGGGCCTGTTATGAGTAAACCGCCAATATTGCTATCTATTGCATTTACAATAAGCCCGAGTTTTATGTCTTCGTTATCGACTATGGCAGAAAAAGGAAATGGATATGTCCTCATTCGTTTTCACCCTCTATTTCCATGTACTCTTCCTCAAGCTGTTCCTTCATGCTATCGCTGGCATGCCATATATCCCGCTTATATGCCTCTATCATTCTTGAGGTAATTTCTGAAAGGGCCCATGGATTTTCTTTTTTGAACCACTCCTTCATTTCCCTGTCAAGTACAAATTTATTAGCTATATTATTGAAAATATTGTCGTTCACCATTCCGGTAGTAGCGCCCCAGCCGTATAGATGCTCGATCTTTTTCAGCATTTCTGTAGCGCCCCTATAGCCGAAATTTTTCTGTGCTTCAATCCATTTTTCATTCAACAATTTCCCAATAGCAGTACGTTCTATTTCCTCTTTCATTGTCCGTACCTGTGGCTTATTGGGATTAAATGTGTCTTCAAACATAAGCGATGGCTTTGAGCCGCTTTTCTTCGCCATAAGATAGAAGCCGCCTGCATAGGAATAATTGCACGAATCGTCGTTTATGTCTATCTCATCGATTTCCCTTTTATGTATTATAGTTTCTATATCCTTAGAGATTGAAAGCAGCTCATCCTTTGATTCTCTTCCAAAGTTGTTTTTGCCATATGAATATCCCATCCATTCCGTAAATACATCCG
>JAKBQO010000006.1 GCA_021835185.1 Thermoplasmata archaeon | reverse complement strand
GTTTCTTCCTCAATGAACTCAAGGAATTTTTTCATATTTTCTGGAAGTTCCTGGTATCCTTTTGAAATTATGTCATCTCCATTTGTTATGTCTCCCCAGCCAGGAAATTCAACGTAATCAACATGAAGTTTATCAAACTCTTCCAATCTCCTGGGGAAATAATCAATTTCCCTGCCGTCAATTGTATATTTCGTAGCAACCTTTATTGTCTTCATTTTACCTAATATATCGACCTTTGTGATAGCAAGGGAATCAACATCGTTCATCATTATGGTATATTTCAAAAGAGGAAGGTCAAGCCATCCTATCCTTCTGGGCCTGCCAGTAGTTGTTCCGTATTCGCCGCCTAAATCTCTTAATGTACTGTCGTTTAGTATTTCTGAGGGGAAGGGACCTGATCCAACCTTGGATGTGTATGCCTTAAAAACTCCTATGACCCTGTCAACCTTCCTGAAGGAAAATCCAGACCCGGTAGAGAGTGCTCCTGCCAGTGTGTTGGATGATGTGACAAATGGGTATATGCCGAAATCTATGTCCAGCATGCCACCCTGTGCACCCTCGAAAAGTATGTTTTTTCCGCTCCTGTAATCATTATATATAACGTTCTCAGTATAATCCATATATTTCATGATAGAAGTGCCAAAGCTGCAGAGACTTTCTACCATTTTGCCCCTTTCTTCAGGATTTTCATAGATGCTGCCTTTCAAAAGTTGTCTCTTCATGTTGTATATTGTTTCTATCTTGTCCCTTATTATTTCAGGATTTGAGAGATCTATAAGGCGTATCCCTGTCCTCGCATATTTATCCTCATAGGTAGGGCCTATTCCCTGGGATGTGGTTCCAATATTCAACTTTGACCTTATCTCTTCCTCTTTCTTATCCAGGCACTTATGCATTTTTGTTACTATATGCGCACCTGCACTAATTTTTATGTCAATATTTTTCTTAGATTTTTTAAGAAGGTCTATTTCATCAACGAGTTCTTCTGGGTCTATCACCATGCCATTTCCAAGTATAACCCTGTTGCTCTGCATTGCGCCTGAGGGAACCAGATGAAATTTGAACTTTTCTCCATTTATGACAACTGTATGGCCTGCATTGCTGCCTCCATTGAAACGGACTACATCATCATAATCCTTGCTTATAAAATCCGTAATCTTGCCCTTTCCCTCATCACCAAACTGCAAACCAAGAATAACTGAAATCATTTAAACCTATATGTCATGATAATATAGTATAAAACTGTTATTTCAAATATATAGAAGCAAACAAAATTATATAAAAAATAAAAATAGCAAATATTTAATTAAGGTATTTTGCCACTTCCTCATTGGTATAAACGTGGAATAACTCACCAACTTTTATGGATGCAATTTCCGGCTCTTTCATGGAACTTGCATCTGCTATGGCAGATTTAAGTGCGGCTATTCCCAGTTTTATTGTATCATCAAGGGTCATATCTTCCTTGTATTCCTTTTCTATATAATCGGTTACAGCATCTTTACCGGCACCAATTGCAACTGATTTGTATTCGTTTATTGTGCCAGCGGGATCGCAGTCAAATAATCTTGGGCCAATTGTGTCCGTTCCGGCAAATATGATGGATACACCATATGGCCTGACACCCCCAAATTGTGTGTACTGCTGCATCTGGTCAGCCACTTTCTTTACAAGATTTTCTATGTTTGTAAGTGAGCCGTATGTTACCTTTTCCTGCTGTGCACCAACCCTTGCAAAGTCTATTAATACTCTTGCATCGGCAACAAGGCCTGATGTTACTGTTGCCACGTTGTCATCTACGAGCTGAATTTTTTCCAGTGAATTCTTTTCCACAAGTCTGCTCCTTGCCTTTTTCTCGGATAAAAGCAATACGCCATCCTTGAACTTTATTCCCAAGGCTGTGGATCCTTTCTTTACTGCTTCTCTTGCATACTCGACCTGAAATAATCTCCCATCGGGAGAAAATACTGTTATTGCTCTATCATAAGCCATTTGACCCTGTTGCATTTATTCACCTCTTCCTTAATTATAACATAAGATTATAATCTTTTCTTTAAATGCATATGTATATTTCATTATAAAATTTTCCCTTAGCGGTCAAAAGAAAAAAACATTAAATATATAGCCAGAAATGGATTACAACGAAATAAATATATGAAAAGTCTTCATGTATTTCCGTGGCATTATATAGAACAGTATTTGATAATTTTGTGCATATCAGGAGAGCTGGATATTTCCTGGATGCGGCAAGGGAATTTATGAAATACGGGGGGACGTCAATGAATATAGCAAACTTCCCAGATTATATCTATACACCTGATTCCCATTATGAGAAACTTTACAGTGAAACAGTGAATGTGTCCAGAGCAGTATGGAAAACAGGAATAAAAACAGTAACCACTATCGGCCCATATCCGCTGGACTATTTCTATTTTCAGTCTGCCGGGAAAAACCCTGTGGAATACATGAAAAAGGGAATAGACCTGGCAGCCTATCTTATAATAAATGGAGAGGCCGATGCTATGGGGGAGGTTGGTTACCCACATTTTCCTGTTGATACGAAAATATATGATGATTCTGGGGATATTCTCAAATATGCCCTGGATGTATGCCACGACAGAAATATTCCGTTGATTCTGCATACTGAGGATATGGACAAAAATGGTTATTTGAGAATTGAAGAATTGATTAAAAAACACTACAAAATAGAGAGGGTAATGAAACACCACGCAAATGCCAGAGATATCAGTTTCAATGACAGCATCCTAAAATCGGTTGTTGCCTCAAGGAACAATGTAAGGTCTGCCATAGAGTCAAGAAAGACTTTTCTTCTGGAAACCGATTATACAGACCAGAAAGAGAAACCAGGGAAGGTTATTCCCATATTCTCTGTTCCAAAGAGAGCGGAAATGATAAAAAATTCATATATGGATTATATGGAAATTTTCCACAAAATATTTGAGGAGATACCATTTAGATTTTATGGCAAGGACTTCTTCAATAAATAAATTAAAGCAGCATATTGAATCCCTAATAATTTTATTCTCTATGTTGCACTGTGAATTTTATTCCACAAATGATAAATATTTAAATGCCTGTGGTATTAGTAATAATAATGATCGACATCAGTAAATACGACAAACTGCTCGAAGACCTAAAGGCTATGTTGTTTTCTGAGAGGAAATCCAGAAAACTAAACAAAATAGAGCCTAATTTCTACAAAAACATACATTCACTGTTCATTGACCTCAACGGAGAAAAAGATATGGTTGTATCCAGAGATATAACAGAGTACATGGAAATAACTAGATTGCTTGATGAAGTGAAAAAAAATTTCAAGGCATTTTTTCAGGTAAGATTCGAAAAGATTGCAAAATACTCTGTTTTCGATGAAATAGAGGAATACCTTTACAGTATGAGCTCGGAGGAAAAGAATATAATCAAAGAGTTAAACGGGCAGATGAAGGGATACTATAATGATTTTATCGGGATTACAAGACAGGCAGAAAGTGAAGAAATACCCGCAGAGGAAGAGGAGAGGGAAGAGCCTTATGAAGAAAAAATTCCTGAGCCAGAAGAGGAGGAAACAACTGTGGTTGATGAGCCCGTTTTGGTTAGAATTCTTAAGGATCAACCGCCAATAGCCCAGCCTGACAGGGATTATTACCTGCATAAAAACGATGTAATGTATATTTCCAAGTCATTTGCAAAGATGCTTACTATACGTGGTTCCTGTTCCTACATTGAAAAAGGTAAAAAATTATAAACAGATATGGTATTGGCATTTTATGGAAAAAATATGTGACGTTACTGGATGCAATCAAAAGAGCTTTCAGACGGTCCCGGCTGACCTGGCAGGTAAAGTTTTCTCCCTGAAGGAGGAAAAGACCAAAGTACATTTATGCAAGGCGCATTACAAGGAATACAAGAAAAACACAAAAAAGGAAAGGGAAACACAGAGAATGGATTGGTAAGCCGGTAAATGCAAGGAATTTCAGTAATAGTAACGGTTCTCAACGAAGAGAAAAATATCAGGGATCTTATTGTGTCTCTGATACCACAGGAGCAGCCATTTGAGGCCATAGTAGTGGATTCCATGAGCTCTGACAGAACCCCAAAAATACTTGAAGAGTATGCTGCAAAATATGATTTTATCAAATATTACGGAAAAAAAACAACGAGGGGGGCAGGAAGAAATTATGGCGTATCCATGGCAAACTACAATTATCTGGCTTTTATTGACGGGGATGCAATTGCGGGAGAACACTGGATCAGGAATCTGAGGATGTTTACTGAAACATATGACCTTGTTGCTGGAAAAAGCATCAATACCGGCAATATGAGATATTCTATGGAGAGACTCAAGTTATTTTACAGGGGATTTGATGTGACACTCCCCTCTTCAAACCTCATGTATTCAAAATCACTCTTCATGGACTTGGGTGGTTTTGACGAAAGTTTTGTAACCGCAGAGGATATAGACCTGAACATAAGGGCGGTAAGGGCAGGAGCAAGGTATACAGTATGTGATAAATGTGTTGTATATACGAAAACAAGGGAAACTTTCAGGGATTTCAAAAAACAGGCATACTGGAACGGCTATGGACGATGGCAGCTAAGGGAAAAATACGGTGATACCATTAAATTATCACACAAAATGGGAATGCAGGACTTTCTCTCGCCAGTATATGTGGCAAGGAACTTTTACGGCCTCAGAGGATACGTCCACGGCAGGATGAAAAGAAAAAAATCATAAACAAAGTTTCATTTGGATATAAGTCCAGATAATATTTTTCTTTCTGCGTTTCTTATATGAAAGAGAGCGGTTGGTTTTGATATGGAAAATTTCTTTGCTATGTCATCAAGATTGGTGGTCCTGGGCCAGTCCAGATATCCATTGTTGAATGCTTCCTGTATTACCTTTTTTTCAGTTGCGGTAAGATTTAGAAGACTTATCTCCCGGTTCAACTGCCTGGATATGTCCATGATGCCATCCCCAGATTTTACTGTTATATAGTCATAGTATTTTATTTTGTTATTTTTTTCGATCAGATCTATATTCTGCATCATTGATAATTTTTCGAAATGCATGATAAAATAACTTTCCCCGCCGTTGTATGCTATGAATGGATACATGGGAATTCCTCCAGTTTCAATTATGTATTTCATTATATTATGCCCCGTTTTTGTACCCGCAAACATATCTGCATACTTGCCCTTGGAGAATCTGATAGTGTTAAAATCCTTTCTGTATATATCATTTATACTGCTGCCAATTGAATATCCTATCATGGAATTTGTACCATTTACTATGTTATATATATTCGATATTATAATTTTTGATTCATTATTTTCTGTCGATTTTGATAGGCTGCAATCTCCGTCCACATGAACACTGAGAAAATACATATCAAAATAGATAATAGGAGTATATAAGCTTGCTTATATAAACCATATAGCAAATGACGATTTTTTTTATATAATTATTGGAATTCATTTTTATTTTTGATTTTTCTTTAATATGTTATATTAATAGATTAAATAGTCGCAGACAATGATATTTTTATGTTAACTGACGATACTTTGCGGGAAGGAATGCAGAGCCCGGGATTTGCCATGTCATATAATGAAAAAATGGAACTTGCCAAACTCATGTCTACCGCAGGAATTAAACGAGCCCTTGTTGCCTATCCTCCCGCACACAAATCAGAAGTTGAGGTTGCGAAAGATATTGTGGAAAGAAAATATTTTCATGAAGTATTTGGCCTTGGCAGAACAATAAAATCAGACATTGACATAATAAACGACACTGGATCTAACATATCCCTGCATCTCCCCTTCAGAATTGAAAATATGGATACCATTCATGAAAATATAAAATACGCATGCAAACTTGGAAAAATTATCGAGGTGGGCTTTGTAGACATTGACATGTTTAGTATTGATGAAATATTGAAATTCTGTGTTAAAATGGAGGAATTGGGTGTTGATGTTGTTCAATTGCCAGACACAAGGGGTGAACTGAATCCAGCCGGAATAGGTGAAATAATTAAGGCTGTTAAGCAGGCAACAAAGATTAAAATAGAGGCACACTGCCATAATGATCATGGGATGGCTGTTGCCAATACAATCTCTGCGATATCGGCAGGTGTCGATTATGTTGATACTACGATATTCGGCACAGGTGAAAGGAATGGAATTGCAGATTCTATTGCAATAGCCGATTACCTGGAAAGGAACAATCTGGAGACCGGCATAGATTTCACTGGCATCAGGAAAGCATACAATTACATGTATAACCTCATATTAAGGAAAATTGGTCCAGATTTCTTCATAAACAATATGCCTGTATATGGAACAAACTCAAAAATTCAAACGGCTGGCACCCACGTGGCATACGGATCTGTATTCACCGAGAAAAATTATTCGGTAAATGTTTACACAGGCAAGAAAATGATTATGGAAATATTGAAAAATAACAATGTAAAATACGACGAGAACAAAATCGAAAGGATTGTATCATTGATAAAGGACGAATCAGCATCAAGAGGGGAGGCATTATCTGTTAAGGATATTATTAAAATTGCCGGTGGTGCAGTATGAAGAGAGTTCTTGAATTGGGGCAGATTGTTGCAGGACCCACAGCAGGATTGGTTTTTGCAGATATGGGATTCGAGGTAATAAAAATAGAGAAACCGGGAACTGGAGACGTTGCAAGAGAGTTAAGTGGTAGCAGTTCAGGTACCTTTATGTATTACAACAGAGGAAAGAAAAGTCTTGAACTGGACATCAGAACAGAAAAGGGGAAAAATGTGTTCAAGAAATTAGTCGAGACTGCGGATATAGTTATAGAGAATATGGCACCGGGAACAATGGATAGGCTGGGATTCTCATATGAAGAGTTAAAGAAAATAAACAGCAAAATAATATATATGTCAATAAAAGGGTATATGGATGGGCCATACAAAAACAGGAAATCTCTAGATTATCCAATAGAAATAGAATCTGGTCTAGCATATATGACAGGGACAAAAGGCAAACCCTTGAGAATGGGTGCTTCCATAGTAGATATGGTTGCTGCCATACTTGGTGTCGCAAAGGTACTTCAACTGCTTTCCGAAAACAAATCCGGCCTAGTTGAAATTGGGCTTTTTGAAACGGCTATGTTTCTTACTGGACAGCATATTGCAACCTATCAGTTAGAGGGATATGACCTTCCTCCAATAAACGAAAAGAATTTTGCATGGGGGATATATGATTATTTCATGACAGGAGATAATAAAAAAATCTTCATAGCAGTAGCAACAGATGACCAGTGGAAAAAATTCTGCACTGGATTTGATTTAAATAACCTTCTTTCTGACCAGAAATTTAATAGTAACAGTGAAAGATATAAGCAAAGGGATTTTCTAATACCATTAATTCAGAAAAAATTACTTTCACTTAATTACGATGAAGTCAAAAAAAGGCTGGATTTATATAATATAAGTTATGGAACACTCAACAGGCCCTGGGATCTTCTACATGATCCACAGGCAATGAAGTATATGGTAAATGTAACCTACAATAATCAAAATTATGAGGTTCCAAGGCTTCCATTTTCAGTGGCAGATATTCATAATGCCCCGAAACTTGGAAACTGTAACAAAACAATACTATCCGACCTTGGCTACACTAAGGACGAAATAGAGGAATTAAAAAAAGAAATAATTATATAATATTAGTTACTCTAACATATTATAATACTACTTTATATATAAATGTTATATGTATTTTCATGCAAAATAAACCTTATGAAGGTAGTGTTTCAGACAGGCTCGAACGGCTGCCATTTAGCTCAGTTCAGAGAGATTTCCTGTTAATGGTTGCTGGAGGAGAATGGGCTGAGACCTTAATGTTGCTTGGTAACGGTGCAGTACTTGCCCTGGCAGGTCATGCATTGGGCCTAACTGGGTTAGCCCCTGTGATGATAGCTACGGCGTTCTTTCTGGGAGAATTTGTTGGCAGTGCTTTCTTTGGATGGCTTGCGGATAGAAAGGGGAGAAAATTTGTTTTCCTTTACAATCTTCTTGTATTCTCATTTGGCATGCTAATGGCGGGTTTCATGTCACTGCCTTACCTGATTGCTATATTCGTATTCATAGGCGGTATAGGAGTAGGTGGCGAATTTCCATTAGTAGATTCATTTACTACAGAGATGATGCCGGCAAAGGTTCGTGGCAATCGTCTGGCATTAGTGTATACTATCGCGGTAACAGCCGGTTTTGTCATAGCTTTTCTTGCATATGAAATGGGAATAATAGTCCCTCTTTATTATTCATGGAGAATATTATTCTGGTTCATGGCCGTAGTTGGATTTGGAGTATGGGCTGTCAGGACAAGGCTGAAAGAATCACCAAGATGGCTTGAAGTACACGGTGAATATAAAAAAGCAGATGAAATTACCACAGATTGGGAGCAGAGGACCATGAAAGCTAAACATCTAAGTGAACTCCCAAAACCCACAACCAACACTCCAATAGAAGAAAACAGGAGTAGATATAGGGATATGTTCGAACCGGATGTCAGAAAAAGATCAATAATGATGATAATTTTCCAGTTCTTCCAGTCCGGAATATTCTATGGATTCACAGCTCTTGCTCCGTTCTTCCTTATTAAGAAGGGATTTAACCTTCCAACAACTCTAGGATTCGTATTCCTCATATTTACAGGGTTTTTCTTTGGTTCCGTATTTAACCTATTCATAATAGATAAGGTTGAGAGAAAATGGGGTATAATAGGAAGTGCAGTGCTTGCAGGAATATTTGGAACGGCATTTGCAGTAGCTACCAATGTATATTTAGTAGTTATATTCGGATTTATAACAACATTTATACTGTGGAACTTCTCTAATTTCTTCCACACATACCAGGCAGAAATATTCCCTACAAGGATAAGGCCAACAGCGGCAGGAACTGTATACGCCGTTAGCAGGGTCTCAACAGCCATTTTAATTATCTTTATAGCAGATATATTTCTCCCACATGGTGTTGTGGCTAGCTTTGGAATAATATGGGTATTCATTGCTATTGTAGTTATAGATTTATGGGTTCTTGGTCCTAAAAGTTCCCGGGAACAGGTAGAAACCATAGCACAATAATTATAAATTTTTTTATTTTTACCTTATAATTACTTTAAATATTATCTCTGTAAAAAAACAATCCAGAAATGACAGTTATTAAAAATAAGGATAGTTATGTTGCCACTGCTATACAGGCGGTTGCCACAATTAAGGCAAACATTGCGAGGTATATAGCCTCATTCTTTTTTGACAAAACGAGATCGCCCATGATTTTTTTATTTCTTCCTATAATCCACAGCATTGTCATTGGAGCCACAAGGGTGAAAACAAAAAATATCAGTAAGTAAAGCACCAGAGAAATCATGCTTGATGGATTTATAAACATAATTGCTATTGCTGCGGGTAAACTCTCAAGTATATAGACGAGCCAGTAGGATTTCTTTGAAATATTAAGGGATTCTGCAATTCCCCATGCACTTCCCAGCGATATGGCTATTAGGGCTATGAAACCCGCCCCTATAAGCCCAAATCCCAGTACAATCGGTGATAGTGACCCAGCTATTGGCGTCAGTACACTTCCAAGTTCCCCTGGTGTTGAGAAAAATGATGCATGTGACGCATGTGGTATTCCAGCAAAGGCCATCTGTGCAATAATCATAAGAAGTTCGGTCATTATTGCACCTGCTAAGGTTTCCTTACGCATTATGGTTACCGACCTGGGTTTGCTTATTTTGATGCTGGTATTGTCGATGCCAGTCAATTTCAGTCCAGTTGCTGATGCCTGGAAGAATATCATAAATGGCATTATCACAGCCCCAACATTAGCCGCCAGCAGAAAAAAATATCCGGAAGTGGGTTTTATCATTATTGGATTAGAAAGCGGAGATGACATGGATATTAAGCCACGAAGAGACAGTGATACGAGTAATGCAATTATTAGGAAAAATGACATTATGAGCAATGGTTTTTCAGCCTGGTTATATTTTTTCCTGGTAACTATCAATATGTGTATAAGATATATAACTGGAATCGTATAATAAATAGAAAGGCCCATTATCTCTAAACCGATCCCGATTCCCAGATATTCGATGCCATAGGTTACCATATCCGTTAATGCCATTGGCAATGCAACCAGAGATGCTATTTTCTTTCCGTAATTTTTGCGAATAATGTTTCCAAGGCCGTCTCTTGTGGCTATACTTATTCTGCCTGCAAGTTCCTGGACTATGTACAGAGGTATAATTAATACTAACATTAGCCAGATAAGCCCATATCCAAGAGTTGCTCCTGTCTGTGCAGCTCCAATATAGGATGATGCATCCATATCCGCCATCATAACTAACCATGCTGGACCGAATAGGACTAATGTATCTCTGTTGAATAATTTTCTTCCTGTGTTAATATTATGTATATTCATTGTTTTGAACCTCAAATTATGTGTATATTTCAGTCTGTGATGTATTTTTAGGTTAGCCTAAGTTTATATTTAAATATTTGTTAGGTATACCTAACTACTATGTTAAGAATTCATTTTATAAATTTTATAAAGAACTTTTAGTTTTAAATCCGTTATTTAGCTAAACGGCCAGTTAAATCATTGATTGATGGAAAAAATTATATTTTCTACTTTTATTATCCGTCCTGACTGGTGTGAAATGTGGATAAATTAATTATGGAAAATTTAATCAGCCGGATAAAAAACAACTTCCCGGAAATCAACATAAAAAAATTTTATGCAATAGAATCCGGCTGGATGAATTACATAATAGTCATTAATGATAGTATTGTGTTTAGATTCCCTAAAACCAGGAAAATGGTTGAAAAATTTCAGAAAGAAATCAGGCTTTTGTCTATTCTTCATAATCCCCCAGTAAAAGTTCCAGAGTATGTATTTATCAGCAAAGATGAACCCATATATGGTGGATATTACAAAATAAATGGTATGCCGTTAAACAATTCCAAAACTCTGGGCAAGGGTATTTTGAGTGATTTTATAAGATTTTTAAATTATTTAAAATCCTATAATGGTTATAAATTCCATAGTAATGACATAGATATATACAATTATAAAACATGGGAACATTATGAAAACTCCCTGATACAGATGTTTTCTGAATCTTTAGCGGACAATATCAAAGAGCCATATTTCAATAATATAGTCAATTTAATGGAAGCTGCTTTTTCTGATCTGGAACCTGATGACTTTTCCCTTATACATGGAGATTTATCAAATGGTAATGTCATCATCAGCAGGAGGCACGACAGGCTAAATGGCATCATTGACTGGTCTGATTCATGTTATGGCGATATAGCACTGGATATTGCAGCAATTGTTGACAATTATCCTATAGCTGCCCTTGAACCTTTACTTTTAAATTATGAACAAAAATTCTCTGACAGGGCTATTAAAAGAGTATTATTCTATCGCGCTGTTTCACCGCTTTATTATGCTCATTATATGGCAAGAACGGGAAATAGCGATTTAAAAAATTACTGTGAACGGATTATTAATGGAAGAAAATATAAAATAAGAATGATAGCGGCAGAGAAAATGTTGAAAAATAAATAAAATCCATGGTCAATGGGACCGTCCGAATTTGAATCGGAGTCACCAACACCCCAAGCTGGTAGGATACCAAGCTACCCCACGGTCCCTTACATTATGGATATCGAAATAGGATATAAAATTTTCAATAGCAGAAAACATTGTTACTCTGCTTTTCCTATTTAATTTAAATATCTAACAAAACTTCAGGAGTAGGATATAATCTCATCCAGCAGGTCCGCATTGGAAAGAATCATCCTTCTGCAGCAGTATCTTTCCAGTCCAAGGCCATCCATTATCTTGGATTTTTCCTCCCCTGTTGGGTCGTGGCCAGTATCCTTACGGATTTTCTTTGATTCTTCCACGAATTTTACATAGTCCGATCCTATAACCTTTCCACAGCTGAAACATCTTACTGGTATTATCATGATATCACCTGTATGATTTCTGCCTCTTCGCCCTGGCTCCTGATCCCATAGGCTTCTTCGGCATTTTTCTTCTTATGTCGTTTACCAGCATCGTCCTGTCATATGTCCTGATATTGTTTTCAAGTTCCTGGTCATCGGAGAAATATTTCACTATCCCCTTTGCCATAGCGGTTCTGGCTGCGTCGGTCTGTCCGGTATTTCCGCCTCCACTTATCTTTATTTCAATATCGATTTCATTAGCCCTGTCTCCCAGTATCTTCAGAGGCTCTACTAGTTTATTCCTCAGAAGTTCTATAGGGTAAAGTTCGACAGGTTTCCCGTTTATGAGGACTTTTCCATTGCCCTTGCGGGTAACTGCTCTGGCAGTTGCCGTTTTCCTCTTTCCTATTGTCAGTATTTCATTACTCATTGATTCTCACCTAATATCTTTGAAATGTCTCCTAATGTTATGAATCCTGTTGCGTTGGTATTCATTGCTTTGTCTATTTTGACAAATTCCACATCTGCCAGTGATTTTGGTATCCCGCTGTATACCTTGCATTTTTTTAGCGCTTCCAGTCCCTTTGTTTTCTTTATGGGAAGCATTTCACTTACTGATCTTCTCATTATCTGATCCGGTGTCCTGGGATAATACGGACCTTTTCTTACACTACCTATATTTCTTCTGTGGTTGAATTTTTCGAGAATAAACTTCCTGCTGCCTGTTATGGCTATTTTAGAAGCGTTCACTATTACTATTTCTTCCCCCAATAGAAGTTGCTTTGCCACATATGTTGAAAGCCTTCCGTAAATATGGTTGTCCCCGTCAATATATATCATATGTATCACTTTATAATTTTTAAATTTGTACCCTTGGGATTTTCATTGGCAAGATCCTTTAACTCTATGAACTCACTACCCGATTCGGAAAGCTTTGCTTTGGCCTTATCGCTGGCCTTCAAGGCAGAAATCCTGATCTTCTTGTGAAGTATCCCGGATGAAAGGAGATTTCCAGGTATAACCACTGTTTCCCCTTCAGAAACGTATCTGTCAAGTTTACCAAGATTTACGTTTGCGTAATGGTTTCTTGAAGAATTTAATCGAGAGGCAATATCGCGCCAGAATATGCTCTGGCTTTCCCTCGATCTTTCAAGCAAATTATTTATCACGTCTATTAAATGGACGCTTGTCTTTCTCTCTACTTTGATCGACATATGTCCATATTGATAATTAATTAATAAATTTATTGAATGTAAAAATGTAATTTCAGTTGAGGCTTTTGTTCTTTGGTTCCGGTGCAAGTTTGAATGTGATGGAAAAACCTATTATTTCAAACACAACAAGGAACACCAAAACGTAAGTAAATGGCAGTGTAAAAAGGATTATTGGAAATGCTAAAGTTCCTACAATTGCACCTATTCTGGAAACTGATGTGGCAAAGCCCATAGCCGTTCCACGTATCCTTGTTGGGAAAATCTCCGCAGGATAATCATAAGTAAGATTTGTGGGTCCCATATTATGGAAAAGGTGCATTGTTGCAAATGAGAAGAAGGTAAGTAGAATGCCCAGCGCAATAAAATTTGAAACTGCGGCAAAAATTGCAAGCGAAACTGCAGCACCGGCGAAACCGATGAGTTCCAGGCTCCTTCTGCCAGTTTTTTCTACATAGTACATGCATATAAGGAACCCGATAAACACCGGCAATTCCTCAAGCAACGTTGCAAGGACTACCATAATAATATTAGAATTGCTGTATGCAAACGCGGATGGTGTATATTCCCAAACCCCGTAACTTGAAACATCATATGAAAACCATGCTACTGACACAAAAATGGTATAATAAAGGTATTTTTTCGAGAAAAGGTCGCTTATTTTTGAATCTCCCTTTTCAACAACAGGAAGTTCATCAACATTAACCCCAGCCGATTTACCAAGATAATTGGATGATTTCAATGCTTCGCTGTGCTTTCCCTTACCTGTCAGCCAGAATGGGCTTTCAGGAAGATTTCTACGTGACAGTATGACAAAAAACGGAATAATAGCACCGGTAAGATAGAGTATTCTCCAGTTAATGGATACCGGTATGTAAAGTATAACCGGAATTGCAACAAGAAGCAGTACTACTCCGCCTATTGTCCATGAAAATATGTTGAAAACAAGAAACTTCCCCCTTTGTTTTTTGGGTGAAAATTCGGCCTGAATTGAAGAGCTTATAGGATAATCCGCCCCTATTCCCACACCTGCTAAGATCTCGAATATGATGAATTCTGTTGTATTAGTTGAAATGCCACTGAGTATGAGGAACACCATAGTTATTATGAGGTCATATTCGTATATCTTCTTTCTACCATATTTATCTGAAAGGTTTCCCAGTATTATGCTTCCGAAGAACATACCTATGAACAGGGAAGAACCCATGAACGATATGTAATAAACATAAAATGGTGTTCCAGGAAACAGATGAAAATAATCACGCATATAGAGTATGGCTATTGAATATATTGAAAGCACATACCCATCCATGAAAATCCCCATTGAGGAAAGGAATGTTATTTTTAGGAGAAATGGGCTTACTGGGAGTTCATCTATTCTTTTGTGAACAGAAAGCATCTTAATCCATCATGTATTTTATATATAATGATAAAGTTTGCCAAATAGTTTTATTTTATCCTGTTTATAGTCTGCCGCAGGATCCCCATGATCTTGAAGAATTCTGAGTCCGTTATATTTGCCCTGGCTATTATGCGGTTAAGCATATTCATGAGTGTCTCGATTTCTGGTTCATTATAATCTATTTTCCCAAGAAGTTCTTCTATCCTGCCAGAAAGGGTATCTATTTTATCCCGATCTATAATATCATGAGTTATTGTGGCATTGCCTGAATAGTTATACTTGATCATTTCATAAAGTATTATGGCAACGGCATGTGATAAATTGTACACAGGATACTCCGGATTGCCTATAATTTTTATAAAGAAATTACACAGCCCAAGCTCTTCATAGTTCAGGCCATTATCCTCCCTCCCGAATACCAGTGCAACTTTTTTCCCTTTCAGACCATTATTGATCCAGAAATCTTCCGGACCGGTGGGGACACGCCGGAATTTTTCCCCAGATTTGGAAATATCTGAAGTCCCGGCAATGATTTCAAAATCTTTTACTGCTTCTTTCAGAGTATTAAATGTCTTAGCATTTTCTAAAATATAGCGACCATGCATGGATCTATACATGGCTTCTGTCTCTACAGGAGTTTTGACTATTCTAAGGTCGCTTATTCCGCTATTTGCCATTGATCTTGCAACAGCCCCTATGTTTCCCTGATATTTGGGCTCAACAAGCACAACAGAGATAAATTTATCAAGTTCCAACATTTACTGTGATTCTTTTACGTTGTCCTTGGGTTTTTCCTTGCTTTCTTCTGTTTTTTCTTCACTTTTCTCTACAGAAGCGTTTTCTGTTTTTTCTTCGCTTTTCTCTTCTTTCTTGTAAATCTCCTTTACAACTATGTCCTTACCAGGTATATATTTTCTTATATCATTTACGGTTTTGTACTTTGCATCTATCCAGTTCACATCAAATTTTGCTTCTTCTGGAATCTGTATACCTATTGAATCGTTTTCAATTTCCACCACAAAATTCTCTGAATCGGAATAGTCCATATCTATTATTGCATTTACTTTTCCAGCGAGGTCATCTATTACCTTAACAATCTGATACTTATAATATAAGTCTTTTCCAGCCAGTTCATGATTATAGTCAATCAAGACTCTGCCAGGAGTCACAGTAATAATTTTGCCTACTTTATTATTTATATTCACTTCTTTTCCGATTTCTGGATTGATTTTATTCCTCTGGAATTCTCTCATGGGAACAACTTTGATATTTTTGTTTTCCCTCATGCCATATGCATCCTTTGCCGGAACCACAACTTCGTATTCCTTGCCTATTTCTGCCTGCTTAAATGAATCGTTAATTTCTTTAAAAAGACCTTCTGTGCCTATAACAATAACAGCATTTTTATACTTCTTCTTGTCATCGAATATATTTTCCTGTTTAGCTAAATCTTCCTTGCTGGTTGAAATTAATTTTTTTTCCTGTCCTGCTCTCATTTCGAAGCTTAGTTCTATGAAATCCCCATCATTCATCAATAATCACCGATAATTTACTGTATGGAATTATTAATTTCTATTTATATTTATTGAAAATAGGGATATTGAATACTGTGACCATGAAAATACCCATAATTTCATAAAATTTAAAATACTTTTATATATTGTATGAATGATTTATTATGAAAATATATATCAATGGAATTTGGAAAGAGTCTTCCAACGGTAGCACCCTGAATAAATACAATCCCAGCACAGGTGAGGTCATAGACACATTCCCTGCCGCCACAAAGAATGATGTGGATGAAGCCATGGACGCTTCTGAATCTGCTTTTCTATCATGGTCCGATCTGGGTACTGCTGAAAGGGCGAAGATTCTCTTTAAGGCAGAAGAGTTAATAATGCAGAAAAGAGGGGAACTTGAAAACCTGCTTACTCTGGAGGTTGGAAAAATCAAAAGGGAAGCAGCAGATGAGGTTAATGGCGTTATTGATCAGATACAATATTATGCTGAATTTGAAAGGAAACTGACAGGGGACATAGTGGAAGGGTCAAATTCAAAAAGAAAGATATTCCAGTATAAAGTTCCATATGGCATAGTAGTTGCAATAACCCCGTGGAATTTCCCTGCCGCAATGGTAGTTAGAAAGTTAGCACCGGCACTACTGACAGGAAATACTGTGATACTTAAGCCAAGTTCTGATACGCCACTCACCGCCCAATGGATAGTCAATAAATTCATAGAAGCTGGAATTCCTAAAGGTGTTTTGAATTTTGTGACGGGTCGGGGATCTGAAATAGGAGATTATATAGTGAACCACAGGAAGGTTGGACTCGTAACCATGACTGGTTCAACGTCTGTTGGCCAGAGAATAATGCAGAATGCATCCTCCAATATGGCGAAACTGATTCTAGAGCTTGGTGGTAAGGCACCGTTCATGGTATGGAAAGATGCTGACATAACAAGGGCATTGAAAAGCCTTGTGTGGGCTAAGTATCTGAACGTTGGGCAATCATGCATAGCAGCTGAGAGATTATATATACATGAGGAAATATATGATAAATTCATGTCAAAATTCTTAGCCGTCACAAAAAAATTGAAACTGGGAAATCCAGAAACATCGGATGTTGGTCCTCTAATAAACAAAGCGGCCCTTTCCGGAATGACCAAAACCGTAGACAGTGCCAGAGATTCCGGATATAAAATACTGACAGGAGGCAGTGCAGCTAATCTCCAGGGAAAATATAAAAATGGATATTTCTTTGAACCAACGATAATAGAAAATGTTGATCAGGATTCCAGCCTGTTCCAGGATGAAATATTCGGACCCATAATAGGCACGGAAAAGGTTTCAAGCATAGAAGAGCTTTATACCAAGGCTAATGATTCAAAATTCGGGCTGGCATCTTATCTCTTTACAGAGGATCCAGAACTTATGCTGGATGCTTCAGAAAGGATCAGATTCGGGGAACTTTACATAAATATGCCAGGCCCTGAAGCATCACAGGGATACCATACAGGATTTAGACTGACAGGACAGGCCGGCGAAGGCAGCAAATACGGTATAAATGAATATCTTCAATTAAAGAATGTATACGTTGATTACTCAAAGAAGCCTTTGGACATAAATACAATAAACAACAGCCTTTTTGATGATATATAAATTTATATTCCTGTAATAATGCCTGTATCAGCATCAATGCTGATTGTAATATTTTTATCTATTTTTTCTACAAGTTCTGCATTATACACAAGAGTTTTTCCTAAATCCAGGAATTTATCTATTATCCTGTTTGTAACATCTGATTTGATTATAATAGCATCATATTTTGAATAATCAATTGTGCCTTCGTATTTATCCAGCAGTATGATGTTTCCATTTTCAGGTACATCTGTATCCACTTTTCCTGTGACACTGGTTCCTGCAGGATATCCTCTGCCCATAAAGCGCCCTATGGAAAGCACCCGTATACTGTTGGTCCCACCCAGATAGAGTGAAGGTGACCCAGAGACTACTATTGTTTTCTCTCCCGGTTGCAGGAATCCCAGTGGCGCAATTTTATTTATTATTTCATAAATATCCTCTTTCTGTGCATACTCATGAGGCAGTACAACAGGCACAACACCCTTCATAAGATTTATGGACCTTGCAACCCATTCGGATTGTACAACTGCATAAATATCATTAACCGGCCTTATTGCTGATATTATTTTTGCTGTGTGCCCGGATCTTGTCAATGCAACAATTGAACTCACATCAATGGTACTCGACATAATTTTTACACCCTTTGCCACGGAAAATGCTATTGGGTCCACCATGAAATTTTCTGGTTCAGGGAATGATACTGATTGGGATTCCACATACTTGGAAATTTCATAAAGGTATGTTACAGCTTCCACCGGATATTTTCCCATTGCTGTCTCCTCTGAGAGCATTACTGCGTCCGTGTCATCCAGTATTGCGTTTGTTACATCAGATACCTCTGCCCTTGTAGGTGAGTCTAAATTTACCATGGATTCAAGCATCTGTGTTGCAACTATGGTAGGCACTGCATATTTATGTGATATGTTTATAATTCTCTTCTGGGCCATGGCAACCTCCTTCAGGGGAAGCTCAACGCCCAGATCCCCTCTTGCAACCATGATAAAATCAGAAGCTTTTACAATGGATTCCAGGTTGTCATATCCACTCTTTGTTTCTATCTTGCTTATGATGTCTCCGCGGCCGTTTCTATCATATATATAATCCTGCAGTTCGTATACATTTTCCCTTGATTGAACAAAGGAAAGGGCATAGAAATTTATGTCGTTCTTCAGGCTTTCCTCTATGAACATTTTGTCCCGGTCCGTAAGAACTCCTAAATCAATGTATTTACCTGGAATATTTACCCTTGACCTGTCATGCAATGTTCCATTATCCATTGCCTGTGCCTTTATTATTCCATTGCCTATTGATTCCACATTGAATCTTACCCTTCCATCGTTTATGGCTATTAGAGTATCTTTGTCAATATAATCAGAAATTTTGTAATTTATGGATATGTCTGATTCACCCCCTGGCCCATCCGAAATATTGTATATTTTTCCAGCCACTATGTTTAAAATCCCATTCTGAAACTGACCGGTTCTCAGTTCAGGACCCTTCAAATCTACCATTATTCCAAGTTTTTTATTGTGTTCCTTATTGATTCTATAGACGAGGCGGCTAACATCTGTGATATAGCCAGGTTCAATATGCGCTGTATTGATCCTGATGGTAGCCAGGCCCTTGTCGGCCATTTTTATAATGGTGGATTCATCGAAACTTGCAGGGCCTATTGTGGCAACTATCTTAGTTTTTGTCATAAAAATGGATAATTCAGAATATAATAAGCTTATTGGTAGTATTATTATTCCATATTATATCTTTTCCAGAAGCTGGATTCCTACAAGTTCTGCACTATCCTCCATAATCTTTTTGAAGACCTCTACTATTTTTATCCTTTTCTGCTCCTCTTCAGTGCCTACTATTGGACAGTTCAGGTAAAAATCATTGAAAGATTTTACAAGGTAAAGCATGTACCCTGCCATAATATCTGCCCTGAGAAAGTCCACAGAATTCTGTATATAATAGGGGTAAAAATATATTGCCTTGATGAGATTTTTTTCATATTCATTGTATTCCCCTGAAGATTTCCCGCTTTTCCCCGAGCGAGAGATAAGGCTGCATGCCCTGGCATAGGCATACATTATGTATGGAGCAGAATCTCCCTCAAAATTAAGTGCTTCTTCCCATCTGAATGTCAGGGGCTTGTTTGCATTTATTTTTACAATATTAAATCGGATAGACGATGCTGCTATTGCCCTGCTTATCCTATCAATTTCGTCTTTTTCATAATCCGGCCTTTTTTCCTTTATTATACGGACAGATTCCTCAACAGTTTTTTCGTATAGATCATTCACCGTTATAATATTGCCCTTTCTTGTGGACATTTTTCCTGTATCCAGAGAAACAAAGCCATAGAACAGGTAATCGATTCTTGAGGGAAAATCTAGAAATTTATGAAGAACGTAGTCAAGGTTTTTTGCATGGTCCTTATGGTCTTCTCCAAGAACATCTATTATCCAGTCGAAATTTTCTGATTTAAACATGTGATATACGAGGTCCCTGGCAAAATATAGAGATGTGCCGTCCTGCCTTGTCAGAAATATTTTTTTGTCACCTATTTCTATATATTTAGCTTTTCCCTCTGATTTCAGGTTCTCAGAAAGTGAATTTATAAGTTCAGCAACATTGCCGTACATTATAAAATTTGATTCCCAAACATATGTTGATATGTGGATGCCAAGTTTTTCCAGAGAATCTGTTATGGATTGCAGAACAATAGATGCTGTTTTCTGTATTTCCTTTATAAGCTGGCTGTCCCCGTTTTCATATCTTTCATCCAGTGCCTGTACCTCTTTTTTAATATCAGGGTCTTTTTCAATGTTTGTGTAGATCTTCTGGTAACCATCCAGAAGATTTTCCACAGTCATCTCCTCATCCCTATGATATTTTATATGCCCCAGATATAATGATATCACCTGTTTCCCGGAATCATTCACAAAGTACTGTGTACATGACCTTGTGCCATATCTGTTTATTATCCTGTAAATAGAGTCTCCTATTATTGAATTTCTTATTCTGCCCACATGTATTGGCCCGGTAGGATTTGAACTTGTATGTTCTATAAGCGCCTTGGAGGTATCCTGAAAAACGTTGGGGTACATACCAAAGGTTTCAAGAGAATTGTCTACAGTATCAAGCATTTTTTCTGGCCTTATATAAAAATTTATGTAGTTCCCCTGCAATTCTATTTTATCTATGAAATCTTTGACCAGAATTGATTTAATTTTGGAATAAACCTCGCCTCTGTTTTCCTTAAATTTGAATATTTTAAGTGTAAAATCACCGAAATTGCCATTTATGTCCATGTCATTGTCCTGTATACTGTATATTTTTTTAATTTCATCCAGTATAATTTTTCTGTAATCGTCAAAAAGAAGCATTATTGGTAATAAATTATATGTAATTATATTTTTTTATATTGTGTATAGTACAGGCATCATGGAATCGATTGTTAAATATAATACCTTGACATCATTACTCATGGAGAAGCTGGAAAAGTCCATAAATGGCAAAAACATAAAAATATACATAGGATCGGGACTGGAAAATGAGATTAACAGTTCCATGGAAAAATACATGAAAAATGTCTCCTTTGTAAGTTATGCCCTGAAACAGCTATATAAAAAGAAAATCAATTCCATATCCTCATTCAAATATTTTCTCAGGGATGGTGAAGCATCCAAATCAACGAAGTATTTCAATATTATTGTAAGAAAATTGATAAGCATGGAAATTGAACGCAATAATTCCATATCCTATATTGGGGGTGGCACTCTTGGAGACCTTATCGGATATTCTGCATCTGTATATAAAAGAGGCATTCATCTTATAGGTGTTCCAACAACCCTGCTCGCACAGGTAGACAGTTCCATCGGGGGTAAAAATGCAATAAACTTTATGAATCTTAAAAATGCCATAGGGACATTCTATAGTCCTGATGTGGTATTTGATGATGTAGATTTCCTGGTTGAATCAGATCCTACTATCTTACGGGATGGAATAGCCGAAGCCATAAAAATGGCCCTGGTCAGGGATGGATCATTCTTTGATTATTTTCTCAGAAATAACATAGATTCAGTTCATAATGCTGAAAGCCTTGAACATATAATATCGAGGAGTATAAAAATAAAGCTGGATGTGGTCTCTGAGGATTTTTATGACACAAAAAAAATACGTTATCTCCTTAATTTTGGGCACTCAATAGGACATGCCCTTGAATCCTATACCGGAAACAGGATACCACACGGAACTGCAGTTGCAAATGGAATGGTACTGGAAAGTTATATAGCTTACAAATCCGGCTTTTCACAGCCCTTTCATGATATAATTAGGGCCGCTGTATCCGCCTATGGCATTCCATTAATAGATTTCAGGGATATTGAAACAGATCAACTTCTATCATACATAAAAAACGACAAAAAGGTGGAAGGGGGAAAACTCAATATGGTGATGTTAAATGGTTTAGGCAGCGCGGAAATTGGTGAAATAGAATTCTCGCAGCTCAGGCGTTACATTAATATTTACAGGGATAGCCTATGAATTTTTCAGCATTGATCGGGAGCCCTGTGGGACATTCAGTGGGACAGGATATTTATAACAGGATCTTCAGAAAGTATGGAATAGATTCTCAGTATCTTGCAATAGAAGTACATAGGGATAATTTGCCAGGATTCTTTGACCTGGCCAGAGAAGTAATGGCAGGATTTAATATCACTGCACCCTATAAGGAGGTATCATTAAAATTCATAGATCATGTGGATGATATAGTTTCGGCTACCGGGTCGGTGAATCTGGTAAAGAACGAGGGAGGAAAATTATACGGTTACAATAGTGATTATGACGGTTTCCTTATGCTTGCCAGAAAAAACAACATTGATTTTTCAGGTAAAAAAGTTATAATAATGGGATCTGGCGGTGCGGCAAGAACTATAACATACGCAATAATCCGGAATTATAATTCTGATATTAGTATAGTATCCAGAAAACCCGGGAAAAAGAGTATTGCCGGAATAAATACAGTAGGATATGATGAGATTAATGATTACGATATAATTATCAACTGCACTCCCATTGGAACCTTTCCGGACACAGGTATGCCAGTTCCTGCTAATCGCATAATTAAGGGAAAAATAGGTATAGACATTATATACAACCCTCTCAAAACCCCATTCTTAAAAGCCGTTGAGGCAAGAGAAGGAACCGCTGTAAATGGTGTTGACATGTTTATTGGGCAGGGCATAGAAACAATGAAAAAAATATATAATTTATCTATAGATTACTCAGAATTCCGTAATATTTTCTTTGAAAATCTAAAATGAGGGGTGAATATAATATGATTGTTAAAACTAATGGTGGACTTTCCGTCCTGTCTGCATTTATCAATGGTTATGGTGCAGCAGTATCAATAAACCTACCAATGTATACAGAAATTAATCAAAATGAATTTGATATTTTCCCTACCACTGAAGTTGCCGATACGGTAAATTTTATCAGGTCGATGTTCACATTGCCTGACAAATATTCAGTAAATATAAAAAGCCAGATTCCAATGGGTATGGGACTCAAAAGCAGCAGCGCCATGACACTTTCAGTAATATATGGAATTTTGAAAATGAATGGTAAGGATATGGATTCTGAGGATATATTAAAAATAGCGTCTAAGGCATCGGTGCATAACAATACCTCAATAACAGGGGCTATTGATGACCTATCAATAGCTTATTACGGGGGATTTTGCTTTACTGACAATGTCAGAAATAGTATCATATCAAGGCATAAAATTGAAGAGAAATATATTATTTTGGAATTTGGAAACAAAAAAACAGAGACATATGGATTGAAAAACATGGATTTTTCTGGATATAAAAATTTTTATGGCAGAATATTAAAACTCCTGAAAGATGGCTACATATACGAATCTATGATGCTAAATGGCCATATTTTCAGTGATGGATCTGACATTCCTGTAATAAACCATATGCTTGAAACGGGTGCAGTATACGCAGGAAGAAGCGGTAAGGGTCCTGCTGTGTTTGGAATATATGAGACAAAGAGTTCTATGGAAAGTTCCTTTAAAGAACTCACATCTGACGGTTCTCATGTTATAAAAAGCAGATTTAATAATACAGAAATTAATATATCTTAGCTATGAATATGAAGGTAAGAAAAGGAGAGATTTTTGGGACAATTTTTGCACCATCCTCGAAAAGTTTTACTCAGAGATATATACTATATTCTGCTTTTTCCAACAAGCCCATAAAAATTAACAATGTATCATTTTCTGATGATGAGATAATATCAATAAAAATTGCAGAAACCTGTAATGCCTCCATTGTATATGATAAAAAAAGTATAAGGATAAAACCTGATTTTAGATGCCCCGACGGTATTTATGTTGGAGAATCAGGTACATCCTACAGACTTTCTCTGGGACTATTAGCAGCACGAAAATGCCATACACTTATCACTGGTGAACCACAGCTGGCCAGAAGGCCTGTAGAGACATTAATAAATGCCCTGTCAGAAGCAGGCAGTCATTTTAACCGGTGTGAGGATGGATTTTACAGGCTGGATGCAGGCAACTCTTCTAATAAGCCGGTCAGAATTGATGGTAGCACAAGTTCCCAGTTCATAAGTGCTATGCTGTATTATTATTCCATTCTGGGAAGCGGAAAATTTGCTGCAGGCAATATGGTGTCAGAAGATTATGTTAAAATTACAGAGAGTTGCCTCCTCAATTTTGGTGTTACAGTACATCGTGATGGTAATAACTATTCTATAACAACTGGCAATTATGATATAAAAGATGTTGATATAGAAGGTGATTATTCCTCTGCTTCATACTTCATGGTTCTAGGTATATTTTCTGGCAATATAAAAATAAAAAACCTGAATGAAAATTCTCTTCAACCGGACCGGATTGTTGTGGATTTATTGCGCAGAGCAACCGGATCCATCGATTTTCATAATGGAGAGCTTAACGTTGAGAAGGCGGATCATATGGATGAAATTATAGTAGATGCCTCAGTATCCCCTGATATAGCGCCAATAATATCAGTAATAGGGATATTTTCACCTGAAGGTGTGAAAATTTACAATTATCATAGACTGAAGACAAAGGAATCTGATAGATGGAAAGGGATAATTGATATGTGCCGTGCCTTTGGTGCCTCGGTTGTAACAAATGAAGAATCTATCATCATTAAAAGAGATAGTATTAAAGACCCTGGATCAATAGCATTTACCGATCACCGGATGATAATGAGTGCGATAATAGCCGGAATAATAGCTGAATCACATACCGAATATGTTAATGTAGAAAAAATAAATAAGAGTTATCCAGAATTTCTAAATGATATCAAAAGAGTTGGAATAGATATATATTTTGATGTGGATTTATATCACTAACCCTGAAATTTAAAGGTATTCTGAAATATAAAGATTCAATATTATAATATTAATATATAATATCTCATTATTTTTATTGATTTTATATAAATTCATAAATTGAAAATCCTTAAATATTGCTAAGTGATTTAGAGTAGTCAACAAAACCAATCTACAGCAAATAGATGGATATATGCACAAAGTGCAATGATGAAATCTATATTCCAGGATTGGGACAGATGAAGTTCTCATCATATGATGAGTTCCGATATGTAAGGCAAGGCCGCTAATTTCTTATTAATAAGAGTGGAGGTAGGATTAACTCCGGTTGATCCTGCCGGCGGCCACCGCTATCAAGTTCCGACTAAGCCATGCGAGTCAAGGTATCGTAAGATGCCGGCAAACTGCTCAGTAACACGTGGATAATCTAACCTTGAGTAAGGGATAACCTCGGGAAACTGAGGATAATACCTTATAATTGCTTAAAACTGGAATGTTTAAGCAATAAAAGTTCCGACGCTCAAGGATGAGTCTGCGACCTATCAGGTAGTAG
>JAKBQO010000118.1 GCA_021835185.1 Thermoplasmata archaeon | reverse complement strand
GTTAAACATAAATTCCCCCATTGGAGAAAATCTTAAAATTCTGGGTGGTGAATATTCCGTATTTCTAAAAAAAGAAGAGGATGGAATCTATATGAAGTCATTTATTGAAAAATCCTTTGAGAAAATGCTTGCTCTCAACCCGGGTGCTTTCCAGGAAATAGGAGACTATTTTTCGCTAACGGAAAAATTGGAATCCTCAGAAATACATGAGTTAATGGTAAATCTGAATTCTATTCCCACAGTAATGATGCATCAGCCATTTCTTTCAAATGGCAAGATGAATATACTTTTCTCATACCGCCATACAGTAGCAAAGGATGTTTCAAATACTCTCCTTCCAGTTGTTTTAAAAAATAATTTTGTTTATAATATTCGCATTCGTCCAACAAAGGGGGCAATGGAGACTCTTCTAAATATGAATAAAAAACGTCCTCTAACAGTAATTAGATTCAGCATTCACAGGGATGTCCATGCGGGCAAAAAATTAATGGACGCTCTGGAATCAAGCAATTCTCTTGGAAGGCTTGTTAATGATTATCTGGAACATGGCCAGTTCAAAATTGCAGTAGTATCTGAAAAACCCCTGGAGCTTCTTGAAGGGATAGAAGAGATACCGAAAATGGAGAACTCATACTGGGTAAGGGCAAATAATCCAATACTGGGGAAAATAATGGAAAAAGCAGCCTCACGGGGAATATATATTGATACAACATACATAAGGCCGGTGAAAAGACATATACAGGTAACGCAATTCGTCCCGAGCATCAGGGTGACGGAGTATCTTCAGATACTTTTTAATACATCACTTGAAGAAATCCAGAGAAACGATGTATCAGTAGAAATAGCAAGTCCACTGACAGAGGAATTGATTGAACTTATTTGAATTAAAAATTAATTATGGTTCTCTTCTCCTTTGTGTGAGTAGCTCTATGGAGATGAAATCTAAATAAATCACTGGAACTATGTTGCATGGCTATCGTGATATCGGTTATTGCCATGAACATCCTGGGAAATAGGGATTGTTTGTGAATGTCAGTGAATTTTACCGGTATCAAAGTTCCATAGCTCTTAATTATTAAATTTGAAAGGCTAAATTTCTCGGAAAACGAAGATTTATATATAATATATAGTAAAGTTTTAAATATTCCATGCAAATAATTGTTAGTGTTTGAAAGTATTGATAATAGCCCAATCAAGAAGGTGCATTTGAGAATCACTGCACTTTCTTCAGGTGGAAGTTTTCTGGACGGCTATGATATTTCTATAATTTCCATAGCTGTCCTTGTTTTGCCATTTTCCCTTACCTCAATAGATATAACCCTCCTTCTGGGTTCCACTTTGCTCGGTATGGTCTTTGGAGGCGTCTTTATAGGGTATTTAACCGACATTAAAGGAAGAAGATACATCTATCTCTGGGACATGGCTTTCTTCATTTTATTTACATTTCTTACAGCTATTTCTTTCACTTTTGTACAGTTACTTGTTTTCAGGCTTCTATTGGGCATTGCTATTGGAGCCGACTATGCAATTAGCCCTACAATAATAGCGGAATTTGCCCCTGCCAGGCATCGTGGAAAGTTGCTCAGCTTTTCAGGAGCCGCATGGTTTATCGGAGCATTTGCAGCCTATGGCATAGGAGCTGCTCTCATTCCTACTGGTAGCGATTCGTGGAAATTTATGTTTTTAGTTGGAATAATTCCTGCAGTTATCATCATGGTTATGAGGCATGGGGTGCCAGAATCGCCTAGATGGCTTGCAAATCAGGGAAACGCGGCAGATGCAACAAATTCAATGAAGGAGATAGACAATTCTACAGCAGTAATAATATCCGCCAAAGTAAGGAAGACAAAGTTTAGTGATCTTTTCAGTAAAAAATACATCGCTGCAACCTTTTTTGTTTCAATATTCTGGTTCATTCTTGATGCGGTAACCTACGTTATAGCATTATATGGGCCAACGATACTGACGCAAATTGGAATTAGCTCTGATGCTGCCTCAAGATATGCTACTTTAATTGCTTTAATGGCAATTATAGGCGCTGTCATTGCCATTGTACTTATCGACCGTTCCGGGAGGAAAAATCTTACTTCAGTGGGATTTGCAGGCATGTTTGTAACCCTGATAGCTGCTGCTGCAGTTTTCCGTTATTTCCCTGATATAATGTTTATAGTCCCACTTTTTGTTATTTTTGAAATAAGCCAGGAACTGGGTCCTGGGATCACCTCATCCATATATCCCCAGGAGCTGTATCCAACTGAAATTAGATCCACTGCACAGGGATTTGCCACAACAGTAAGCAGGATAGGGGCATTGGCCGGAATATTCTCCTTTGCCATAGTCAAAGATATTTATGGACTAGCAATAGCCCTGGTCTTCCTTGGTTTGCTGTCAGCCTTAGGGTTTGTAATAACACTGCTTCTCGGGAAGGAGACAAAGGGAAAATCCCTCGAGGATCTGAGTGATTACTGACTTTTTCCATGGTCGTTTATTAACCGGATCACCAGGTCCGGCCTGTCAGATGCTATTGCATCAACACCAGCATCCAGGGAAGAAAGTATGCTTTTCTCATCATTTGGTGTCCAGACGCTTACCTTTATTCCCCCGTCATGGCATTTATCCACATAATTTTTAGAAATCCCCTCATAATTCACGGAAATCATATTGCAGCCACAGTTTTTAACCATAGAAACGGGGTCTACAGGAAACCCTGCTATAAGGGCAGCGCAGTCCGCTTCCGGAAATTTCTGTTTAAGGAGCAATAGAGCCTCATGGTAAAATGATATGAATGTACATCTTTTGAGTATTTCCTGCTGTTCATATATAATTTTGAAAATAGGGTTTATGGTTTCTATTGATTTTAATTCAATGATTAACCGTGTATCCACATCCTTTATCAATTCCTCCAGCATGGGTATCTTTTCATTATTCAGCAATATTATTTTCTTTATCTCATCGCTGGTGATCTCAGATATTTTCTTATCTATGCCCGCCATACGTTTAAGATTTGGGTCATGCATGACTGCAAGTTTTCCATCCATGGTCAGTTGGACATCACATTCAACAGCGTCAACGCCTAATTTCTGAACGCCTTTGAAGGCGGAAATCGTATTCTCAGGAAATAGCATACCTCCACCACGGTGTGCAATTACAGCAACATCTCTATCTTTGTATTTAAAAACCATAGTATTTCAACGTGAAGGTGTATAATAATATTTGTCTGGTACCTTTACTGTTTCAAAAAAAATAAAAAATATTTTATTAAATTTTCAGTCTTTCACAAAAGTTGCTGTAATTTCTTCCAGTTCTTTCCTGTTTGTCTCTGTTTTCTTTCCCATCCAGAAAACGGTTACCAGGGTAGCACCGAAACATATGGCAGCGTATGTGAGAAGCATTCCCGGGACTTTATAATAAGTTAACAACAGTGCGCCGCCAAATATTCCTATAATACCTGCCACTCTTATGCCCCCAACGCTTATACCCTGACCTATGCCCCTTATTTCGGTCGGATAAAGTTCAGTGGAAAGGGAATATATCACAGGAATGTAGAAGGACTGAATAAATCCCCCTATGGCCAGTGATGCGAGCATCAGTGGAATATTGAAATGTGCTGGGGATGAAAAAATAACCATGGATATGAGTGCAATACCCAGGCCAACTGCACCTATGACTATCATTTTTATTCTTCCAAGTATATCAATCAATTTGAAGGCTGCTATATTCCCTAGAATTACCGGTATTACCCAGGCACCTGCAGTAAAGAGTAAAGCGTTTGACTTCGGTATACTAAGTGAGTTCAGAAGAACCGGTGTAAGCTCAAGCAGGCCTGATGCGGGTATGTTAAGGAGCATCACAAGAAATAGAGGAATAGTCACGCCGAATATATATGGTTTCATGAGTTTCTTCTCAGGTTCTATGTATTTTTCATACTTTGGAATATTCTCTCTTGATAATCCAATTTCATCCACTACTAGCTCAGCTTCATGGATTTTATTATGCACTGCAAGCCATCTTGGAGTTTCTGGAAGCTTTGTCCTTATTGCAAGTCCTATTATTGGCGGTATTACTCCAAGCATGAATAGTACTCTCCACTGGATCGCTCCAAGAGGGACTAGCATGAATGCGATAATATATGCAACCAGTGCCCCAACATTAGCTATAATCCAGAAGAAATCGAATGAGGACCCACGTTTGTCCGGTTCAACAAATTCCGATAAAAGCGTTATTGCTGGAACGTAATCAGCTCCTATTGCAAATCCTACTATAACTCTGAAAACAAGAAGCGAATAATAATTCGGTGCCAGTCCGGAAAGAAATTCAAATATTATGAATAGCAGGAGAGTAAGGATGAAACTTTTCTTTCTCCCTATTTTATCAGACAGGAAACCAAATGAAATGGCTCCAACAAGCCCTCCAATAAATGTCATGGAGCCGAGTAATCCGAATTCCGGTGTCGTGATCTTTAATGATGTTATGATACTTGCCGATGCTCCTCCCACAACACTGGTATCAAATATATCGGTAAAGGCCCCTATAGCTGTTGCAATATATAGCAGTCGTATAAATTTGCCAAACAAATTGTTATCTATAATTTTATCCATCACACCTGATAATAATTCTATTATAAAGACATATTGTAGTTGATATAACTTACTTGTCTTATTATATTAAAGTATTTTGTAATATATTTAATGAATAATATGCATTGCAAATATGATTAATAGTATAATATATATTCAAAATAGAAAACATTATAATATTATTAATACACATGTAAAAAAATGTATAATTATCTAAAAAATTCAATTTTAATTTTTTCTATGGCATTATCAATTTCTTCCTCCGTATTATAAAAGTGGGGGGCTATCCTCAACGAATCCCCCCTGGCTGATGTTATAATCCCATATTTCTTCTTAAGCATCATTTCGGCTTCTCCGGGGTTCGTCACTGGTATGGCAATTATATTGGCAGACTGATCTGGTGTGATAGTTTTTATGCCTTTCTGATCCAGAACTCCTAGTGCATGCAAAAATAGCTTCCTGTCTTCGTTCTCTATATCTCCGTAATTATCCAGTATCGTTTTCATTCCCTCTATGGAGGCGTATACTGATGGAATTGACCATGTCCCATTTTCGAATCTTCTT
>JAKBQO010000117.1 GCA_021835185.1 Thermoplasmata archaeon | reverse complement strand
TTCCGATCGGGCTTGTAGACATTCTGGCAGGCAATGCACTGGAAGAAGCTACAAGACTAGGGCAAATAATCAATACCAAACCTGAAAATACTGTAAAACTGGCAAAACGTGCGGTAAACAATACTTCATCGTCACATATTAAAACTAACCTTGACTATGAGGCTGCATTATTCGGTATTTTATTTTCCGGAAAAGATACAAAAGACAGGATAAACAATTTTATAAAAAAGAAAGAAAAATAATTTTAATTTTCATTGTTTATCTGATACTTTTCTGGTATATGGTTACTCTTCAATTTCAATAAAGTTGCCCTCTTCCCTCAGATTGTATGTTTCCAGTGTGTATTTTTCCATCGGGGTCTGGGGTGCTATAAACGGAGGCTCAACCATTTTTCCGGTGTCCAGTTCAAACTTTGCATTGTGGCATGGGCATACAACATGTTTGCCATCTTCAGACACATTGCCGAGAATACATTTAAGGTGGGAACATATTCCATTGATACCGTACAGCTTTCCATTTTGCTTTGTTATGAAAACTACTTTGCCATCTCCAAGATTAATTGACACATGGTTGCCTGAGTTTTCCAGAGCTTTTATTCCCAATATTTTTCTCCATGTCATAGTTCAATATGCATTAATATAATTTATATTTTTATGGCTTCTATAGCGGGAATAAAATATGTATTCTGCGCAATAATTCAAATAAATATTTATACCTATTAATAATAATACCTTATGTTTCTAAAATACAAAAGTGTACACACATTCGAAGAGACTGTGAAACTAGCCACTGATTTCATTAAATCGAAGGGTATAACGGTATTCTCTATAGTAGACCACAGAAAAAATGCTGATAACGCAGGATTAGAAATGCAAAATGAAACTTTAATATTATTTGGTTCTCCGGTGGTAGGCACATTATTGATGAAAGAAAACCCCGAAATCGGCATAGAGCTCCCATCGAAATTATTAATCTATTCAACAAATAGCGATGTTTATATCCTGTATAAAGACCCGGAAGAATTTTTGAAAGTATATGCAATACGTGAATCCACGGATGCAATTGAAAAACTGAAAATGTTATATAAGCAAATAGTAGAGCAGGTAATTTAATCCAGCAATATTTTTTTAATTCTTAAAACAATTTAAAACTTTTCCCCGGTTTAACGGATATTAATCACGTTTCATAATTTCCTGACCCACGGGGAATTCGAAGCCCAGCCCCTGATCGGATGGTCATTGCAATGTGACACGCAATATGCTATATCCGGAGCCCATTAAAGGCCGGGTTGCCTATAGTCTTACGTCGTCATATATATTCATAAATCGTATATACTTATTTATAAGACATATCTCTATTAATTACAGCTTTTAAATGTTTTGGAAATTACTGTTACAATTATATAAAGTTTGAAAAATAATTATTTTGTATTCCTCTCCATCTTTAAAATTAATGGTGCGGCAGAAATATAATTTTTATGCACCGATTTATGAGGATAAATGCATGGAGACCGGCCGGATAACCAAAATCAATATTATAAAGAAGTGATCTAATTTCTGTATTATATGGCAGGTCCAGAGCAATATTATAAAATGATAGCAAATATATAAAAAAATTGCTGGCTTATTATGCCATAAATTTAGCAAGTCTTTGAGAGACAGATGAGGGTACCTTACCCATTGCAGACTGGATCATATTTAGATCCCTTGTTCTAATATCAGCCGGGAGTTCTGAATTTGCTTTCATTCTTAAAGCCACAAATGCTTTCAACTCGTCGTCCTCCATGCCGGATGCAATGCTGATATTTGTGGTGCAAAGCCCTATATATGTGGCATCATCCGTCTTGTTCATAGCTGTGATTAAATTTTTCATCATTTCTACCTTTTTGGAATCGTCTTCTTTAAACATATCACTGAATAATTTCATCATTGTTTCTTTTCTCTTTTCACTATCCATTTTTGCAATTGTCACTATATCTTCCATTTTTATCATTTTATAATAACTTTAAAACATAAAAAATTTTTTGTTACACATAATTCATAAATATGAAATTTACGAAACATATTTTATAATTATAGAGATAACTGGATAATGTGCTGGATATAGCAGATAAAAATTTTACTGTGTAATTTATCTTTATGAATTGCGACGTTGCACGGATTATAGTAGCAATTTGAATTAAACTGGAATTACAGATATATAAACATATTCTATAATTAATAATAATCTCCTGCTATTCCAATGCCTTCGAATTATGATGATTCCTGGCATATATATGGATTAAACTATACGGGGTTAATCCACCTGTTGGTTTGGTGGAAATTGCCCGGCAATAGAATGGTATAAAATCGTTTCTCCGGAATATTTTGAATCTATCTTGCCTGTTCTTTCCATATGTACCAGATGCGCAACGGTTTCAAGTATAGCAAAATTTTTCTCCATGTTGTTCATATCATCCATTTTGCGCCCCCTGCTCCATGCTATGGAGGATGCTAGCTCAAAGGCATTTTTCCAGGTGTTTAATTCTAAGGATATTTTATACATCCTCTTTTCGTGATGCTGGATGATCTGATCAATCCTCTCTGCAAAATTGGTAAAAGTGTCCCTATGCCCCGGATATGCAATTTCAGTATCATAATTTTGAATTTTTTTGAGGCTTTCAATATACATTCCAAGGTAGTCTACATTATTTCTGTAAACACTAATATTTGGAGATATATTTTTAAGTACATGGTCGCCTGTAACCATTGCACGGATATCTTTCAGGTATATAGCAACAGAACCGGGCGAGTGCCCTGGGACATCTATGATATCTGTATCTTTCATAGCCATATTGCCTATTATGTTCAGGTTCAATGATGCATAATAGTCCATAAATTTCATGACAGGATTTCCTTCTGTTATATTACTGAATAACTCTTCTGGCACACCATTAGATATCATTAAATTTCTGTATTCACTGAAATATTCCTGCCTGTTGTCTACCATATTTTTAATTGTATCATAGTCATTTTTTGATATATATACAGGTATGTTATGATTTTTTTCCAGATAAAGGGCCCCGCCTATATGGTCTATATGCAGATGTGAAATTATACACATATCTATACGTGAAAGGTCAATAGTATTCGCAATCTGCCTGTATCCATTTTCGGACATGCCGGTATCAACAATGTAGTTATAATCTCCATTAATACTGTATACATTGGCAGTTTTCAGTGCCCTGATCTCTATGGGGACCTCTATTTTCTGAATAGAATTCATTATAGCTCATTATAAACTGTCTAATTAATAATTTCCAGTGGAACATAAAACCTTTTATGGGCATATTTTCACTCCTGCAGGCGGGTCAGGATTGCCGTTTATTGGTAAAATATTAATTAGTGTTTATAAATTACAAACGAGATGGCATTCAATATCACTGGTGGAAATAACAGGCATTACAGCGGAATTCTTGGCTCATCAATAATGTCATTTTCAATGAATTCAACATTGCGATTTTTTATTCCTGTACTTATACCCCTGCTGGTATCATCCCTTAATATATCTGTATATCTTGGTTCCTTACTGATAACTGCATACTGGCTTGGTTACACGGTATTCCAGATTCCTGCCGGAATGATTTCGGACCGTGTGGGTGTATCAAAGGTCGCTAAAATATCATTTATTTTGATGGTTCTGTCATTTTCATTATTCTACTTTTTTATAGACTCCTATACAGGCATTTTCATTATACAGATATTGCTTGGAAGCTTCTCTGCAACAGTATACCTTTCTGACACTTCAGTTATACAGAAATGGCTTCCACAATCCAGCAGGGCAACCTTTGTAGGAATATACCAGACGGGATTTTTTATAGGAGCATCACTGGGGGAATACCTTATACTCCGCACACTTTCTATAGGTTTCCGTTTTGCATTCATTGTTATTCTGTCAATACTTATTATTGCAACAATACTGAACATTGTATTTTTAAGGGAGCCGGAACATAATAAACTGGCAAAGCATGGAAAAATTGATAGAAAGATAATTTATGTAGCCATGATTAGATTTTCTGCAGGGTTTTTATATATAGGATTTATAACACTTTTCACCACATTTATTGTATTCGACCATATTGTGCCATATTCCAGCGCATACTTATATGCGTGGATTCCTGCCGCAGGTGGAATTATCACATCTCCCCTGGGCGGGATGATCTCAAGAAGGATGAAGCATGGAAAATCCATAGTATCTGTATTGCCAGTAGTCGCCCTTGCAGTTACAATAATTTATATAAACTACGCTCCTGTTTCTGCTATTTTTATTATATCATTCCTGTCCGGAATGTTTTATGGTCTCTATGCAGGCCCTTCAATGGGAATGGCATCTGACTTTAGCGGGAGTGATGCCAATCTTGCCTCATCCAGCAGCATACTGAATTTCAGTTCACAGGTAGGCGGTACGGTTTCCCCCCTCCTTATGGGATTCATGTTCTCAATATATGGAAATTTTGCTCTGGCATTCACTGCTGTTGCCGCAATTTCAATTATTACACTTATAATTCCATTTATAAAATTAACATTTTGAAATTATTTTTTCATTTCCCTGAGCTTTGCTTTGTCTATTTTTCCAACACTGGTCATAGGCATTTCTTCTATGATAATAAACTCAACCGGAATCCACCATTTATTAATATTTCCTTTAGATGCGTGGGTTTCCATAAATTGCCTGATCTCTTCAATTTCAATATCTTCCGAAGCTTTGACCCATGCAATGGGCCTTTCTCCCCATTTCTCATCAGCTATGGCGGTAACAGCCACTATTTCTATTCCTGGAAACTCAGATATCAGGGATTCTATGATCGACGTTGGGATCCATTCTCCACCACTTTTAACCACGTCCTTCACACGGTCCAGGATTTTTATTCCACCATCGGGTGTCATTTCACCAACATCACCTGTCTTGAACCACCCGTTTTCATAATCATGATTTTCTGGCCTATTAAGGTATTTTTCCGGAAGCCATGGGGCATTAATCCATAACTCTCCTATTGTTCCGTTTTCCAGTATATTCCCGGTATTATCCCTGACTGTGGCACTTACCATTGGAACAGGATATGTTACAGACCTTAAAGATTCATGCTGATCCGGCCTCCCAAGTGAAATAGATGTGGAGAT
>JAKBQO010000116.1 GCA_021835185.1 Thermoplasmata archaeon | reverse complement strand
AGAACAAGAAAGCCTGCAAGGATTCCTATAAGTATGCCAGAATTAATTGACCTTATCCTGAGGATAATTGTATAATATGAAATTATAGCAGCGAACAGTCCAACAACTGTGCCCACAAGAAAATGAAACAGGAGGCCATATAGAGTACCATAAAATCCCGAGATGTTAAGAAGCCTGATACCTATTGCCGTGAACTGGTAACCAGCCGGGAGAGAATCTACAAAATCAAATAAATAAAACAGTATCGCCTCGAATATTGCAGCAATGAATCCGGATATAGTTCCGTAGTACAGGTATTTTTTTGGATTCATGTAATATGATTGCAATAAATTACATAAATAATCCTGAAACAAGAATGGGATATATTCTGGAGATTAGACAGCAAATTAATATAACCATATAATAATCTACATATATGGAATGTGAGATAATCAACTGGCTTAACAGGCATCATGGAAAGTATGAACTTAGCCATAGCGCCATGTCCCGGGTTGTTGATCTTCAGGAATATTTTGGGAAATGCACCCCTGGACATGAATCAGATCTTAGGGAACAGATAGGAAATCTACACAACGTTGATGTCGAAAATGTTGTGCTGACTCACGGCGCAACTGAAGCCTTTGCGATGGTTCTTTACCACCTGCATACCAGATACAGGACGTTTAATGTAAACAGGCCTGAATATGAGATGATTTACAAAGCTCCTAAAATATTTGGCTATAGGGAAGGGAATGAATTGTTCGTGGCCAGCAACCCAAACAATCCCATGGGAATAATGGCGGAATTCCCTGATAACTATTCTGCATGTATCATAGATGAGACCTTTATGGAATTTGTGGATAGCCTGGATCATTACAGTTATGAGAACGGATATATAGTAAATACCTTCACCAAGGTTTACGGTGGGGGAGACCTGAGACTGGGATATATCATAACTCCGGAGCCTGAAGATGCCATAGAACTTGAAGGATTTAAGGGGCTAATAACAGAAGATGTTTCGCCGATTAATACTTCAGTTGGATATGAAATTTTAAAAAGGCATGATGAACTTCTGGGAAATGTCATGGAGATTATCGACAGAAATCACAGGATTCTGCTGAGGGAAAAGGGCAAATTAAAGTTTTATGGGGGGCGTGTGCCATTAAAAATGCCTGTATCATTCGTTGACTATTCTGCATATACGGACAGAGACTCGGACAGTGTAGGTGAGGATCTGGCTAAGAAAGGGATAATAGCCATTCCAGCCAGATATTTTGGCATTAGGGGAACTTATCTAAGGGTCTGCACCACCGGAACAGACTTTCCTGAAGCATATAAAGCCTTTGTAACCGCACTGGAAGAAATGGAATAATCCTGTAGTTATTCCCTGCTGTATATTGCGTAGAATTCTGCTTCTGGAGTCATTTTATCAAGCATTGCATAGGAATTCTCAGCATCGATCTTTTTCCGGCTCACTGCTCCCCTTGTCCTGTAAACTTTAATAAAGTATCGGTGGTCTCCGTCTCCCCTTGGAGGGCATGGACCGCCATAACCCAGCTCCCCGAAATCATTTATCCCCTGATAATATCCTTCATCCGTTATTTCCTTGTTCCCCATATTTTCTTCCAGTGTTATTATTCCGGCAGGCACATTGTATAATATCCAGTGGGTAAACAGCCCGGAAGGTGCATCCGGGTCATTCATGACTATAAAATAATATCCCTCTTCGTTTCTGTCATGTATTTCTATCTTGGGAGAGTGGTTTTTGCCACTGCACGTAAACTTGTCCGGTATCCTACGCCCTTCAGATATTCCTATAACTCTCAATTCCATAGTTAACAATACATAGAATACTTATAAATTTAACTGAATTATAGGGAAGAGGCCATTATACCTTTTTCCATATGTTTTCCCAGGCGCATTGAATTGAGTACAACGGTTGTGGAGCTTAATCCCATAGCAAGCGCTGCGAATATGGGCAGTACATAATAGATTCCCAGCCCCAGTAGTGGAACAAGAACTCCTGCAGCCACAGGGATCAGTGCAGAGTTATATCCTATTGCCCAGCCTATGTTCTGTTTTATCTTCCTTATTGTATATTTTCCGATAATTATGCTGCCCAGGATATTTTTTAAATCGTTGTTGAGAAGTATAATGTCCCCACTTGCAGTGGCTATATCGGACCCGGATGCCATGGCAACTCCCACATCTGCTGTTTGCATGGCAACTGTATCATTTATCCCATCTCCAACAAACATCACATAATTCCCCTTTTTCTGCTGTTCCATAACTATTTCAGCCTTTCCTTCAGGTTTTATTGAACAGTAATATTCCACTATGCCAAGTTGTGATGCAATCCTGCCTGTGTTTTCAACAGTGTCACCTGTCACTATTAAAACCCTGATATTATTTTTGATAAGATTTTTAATATCCTTTTCAATGCCGTTGCGAAGGTTGTGCTCAACATTGAGGGAAGCCAGTTCTTTCCCGTCAATGAGTAAGGATATATGTCCTCCTGAACGCCTTGCCTCAACGGGTTGACCCATGTATTCGCCGGTTACGCCGATTCCAGGGACTTCCTTATACTGAGATATATCTAATTTCTCAGGATTCATACCCTGTAAATATTCCACAATTGCCCTTGCTACAGGATGGTTTGACCCCGATTCTATGGAATACAACAGCGATACAGCAAACTTTCGTTCTCCGTATGTGGTGAAATTTATGATTTTAGGGGTATTGTCAGTGATTGTTCCGGTTTTGTCGAATATCACTGTATCGATCTTTGAAAGCCGGTCCATTGAGCTTGAATTTTTAATTAGTATTCCATTTCTGGACGATTCGTTTGATGAAATCAGGAGTGTAATAGGTGCTGCCAGGCCGATAGCGCAGGGGCATGCTATTACCACTACTGAAACAAATACCAGTATTGAAATTATGGAATAAAGTGGATTGCCTAATGACCTTAAATAAAAATACCAGAATATTGCAGATGAAGTGGCTGCAATTAGAACTATGGGGACAAAATAGGATGAAAAAATATCCGATATTTTCTGTATTTTTGCCCTTCCCATGGATGCCATCTGAATCAGTGAATAAATTTTATTTACAGTGGAATTTTTACCGGCAGCAGTCACTTTCACCGAAAGAGTGCCGTTTATGTTCATGGTTCCCGAGGTAACATTTGATCCAGACTTTTTAAGCACCGGTTCAGATTCTCCTGTCAGCATTGATTCATCGATCTCTGAGCTACCATCAACTACTATCCCATCGGCTGGAATATTCTCTCCCGGCCTTACCTGTATAATATTCGCCGGTACGAGTTTCTCAATCATAATATCCATTGATATGCCATTTTCCAGAAGATGCACCCTGTCGGGAATTAATGACAAAAGTGCACTCGCAGAGGAATTTGCCTTTCTTTTTGTCAGATTTTCAATATAGTTTCCAGTGAGTATGAGGGTAATAATAAATGCTGAAGCGTCAAAATAAGTATAATCCACCGGAAACAGCCCTGGGTAAAATGTAATTACAAGGGAAAAGAAAAATGCGGTGAGCGTCCCCAGGCTTATGAGAAGATCCATGTTTCCCATTCTGTTTTTTACTGCAGCATAGGCACCTCTATAAAAATCGAGCCCTGCATAAAACTGCACCGGGAGCACAAGCAAAAGCAATACAAAGTTTTTCAGATTGAAGACAAACAGATAATCAATGGCCATGATTGCTATTGAAAATGGCCATGCAACCATTAATTTTAATTTCAGGTTTTTGCTCTCAATATCCGGTTCGTCAAATTTATCCTTGCATCCCTGTGAACAGAAATAATACCTTGTTCCGTCCTTCTCGGAATATATTTTGGAATCTTCAGATACATACATGCCGCACACAGGGTCTACTGCCATAAATTTACCTTATGTATTTTACTGGATTTTTTTCAAATTCCGCCTTGCATCCTTCCCTGCAGAAATAATATTTCTTACCATTGTATTCGCTTTCTATCTCCTTCTTTCCTTTCATTCCACATACAGGATCTGTTGCCATGATATACTATTGTACAAGCATATATATAAATTCACCAGGCATAATGCCAGTAAAATGACTTACTTTATTGCATTATTCTTTTCAAGGTATGCGCTCTTGCATGTTTCACAGCAAAAGTACATTTTCCCGCTATTCATTTCAATCGTCTGGGGCTTGCCTGTAATAATCCCATTGCAATAATCACAGTAGAGATCTATTTTCTCTGCGGTACTATTTAATACCCTGTTATACGCTATATTGATATTCTTATATTTTATATTGCTGGAAAGTGCATCCCTGTTCATCACTGCAAGATAATTGCCGTTCGTCAGTTTATAATATTCTATAATTTCATGATTATCCAGTCCATCAAGGCTTTCTATTTCTGCAATAATATAAAGGCTATTTTCAGGCTCTTTTATCTGTACCGTGTATCTTTCAATATAATTGTTATTCAACTTTCTGATAATATTTGATACTGTATTCCTGTTTAAAGTCAGCCTGCTGGATATTTCTGATATTGGCAAGTTAGAATCTTCAAGAAGAATCCTTAATACTCTGGACTCATTATAACTAAGGTTATTGTGCATAGTGAACATATAATCTGATATTATATAAGCATATTGCCTATATTTAGTTTCTTTGTATGAGATAAAGTCAATAGTAAGGCTTTAATAACTATTCTACATTTTTATAAGATGAATATAAAAATAGGAAAAGGAACCATGGAAATTGGGGATAAGATAATCAAACTCATAGGGAACAAAGTTTTATCAATATCAGTTATTGCTGTGCAGGGGGCATGTACAGATGAAATGTGCCCATTGATTAAAAAGCCCCAGTGCAATATAACAAAGGATTTTGAAATAAAAGATTCATACAAAATAGATAATCCAATTAAAGTAGAAATGCCGAATGAAATGTACTATTCCATAGATAAGGGGAGACAATATATCAAAGTAAAACTTTCACTGAATGGTAAAATAGAAATTAAGGGATTATCATTGATCGGCGCTGTTTGAATGGACTTCTTCCGCCTCAAATTTTTTCTCTGCCTTGACAGCAAAATGTATGCCTGCAAAATAAAGAGCTATCATTGGTATTGCTATTACCACCATGGTAAACCCGGTAACGCCAGGTGAAAATATCATTCCGTATATAAGTGACCAGATCGGAA
>JAKBQO010000115.1 GCA_021835185.1 Thermoplasmata archaeon | reverse complement strand
GCAACGGATGTGGCAAAGGCATCCGCAAGTGTGGTTCTCACACATCCCGGGCTTACAGATATTGTGGACGGCATAAAGTCAGGCAGAAGAATTTACCAGAGAATGCTAACATACACACTGAATAAAATAATGAAAACGATCCAGGTTGCATTCTTCCTTACCCTTTCATTTTTTGTTGTAAGATTTTTTGTTACTACACCATTCGATGTTATCCTTCTTATTTTTGCCAATGACTTTGTAACCATGTCCATAGCCACGGACAATGTAGGATATTCTATAAAGCCAGAAAAGTGGAACGTAAAGTCTCTTATCTATTCATCAGTTATACTCTCGGCATTCCTTGTAGTAGAGGGTTTTGTCTTCCTTTACATCGGATTAGTGGCAAGAATGGGCATGAACGAGATACATACATTTATCTTTGATATGCTTGTATTCTCGGGACAGTTTACCGTTTATATGGTAAGGGAAAGAAAAAGATTCTTCAATTCAATGCCTTCGAGGGTTCTTCTCATTTCCAGTATCTTAGATATAATAGTCATCTCAGCAATATCCTATTATGGCATACTGGTAACTGCAATTCCATTAAAATTTATACTGATCAGCATTGGAATAACATTTATCTGGATGGTTTTCATGGATAGTATAAAAAATATAGTATTCAGGCATTATAAACTATAAAATTAAATTTGCCTGATTTCCGTTGTTACAGGCTCCATATCAATTTTCAATGCCTTAATAACTGGAAATTCAGAGTCCACAACTACCGACCAACATCATAATTAGGATGGTGGGTAGATTGAAATTTTTTAAGCATAACCTTTTTTGCAGCCCGGATTACTACTGTAGAAGCATAACAGAACATAAAAACCATTATTAGATAATTAAGCAGTGTTGGATTATCCGTCCTCCAAACACACTAAATTCGTGGGAACACAGTATAAACGTTACTTTTTCTGATTTTAATTGTAGTATGCTTTAAAGCATCCACATTAATACGGTTAAATATCTTGTCTTCCAGATTTACAATTTTTCATTTCTAATATCTTTTCTGAGAGCAACAGCGTAGAAATAATACCAGACTCCGGCGAATATTAAGAACCAAAAACTAAGGAATGATATAATAAAACTGTTCCAGTATGGGTGATACTTGATCTCAGCAGATGCCAGGTAAATTGAGATGGGCTGTGGAATAATTGCACCTGGCACGACCTCCAAAATTATTTTTCTTCTGTTCATCTAACTCCTCCTAATGATGTTAAACTTTCTAAGGTGTGGGGGTAATTTGGTTTTTAAACCAAACTCACTGAGATTTTCCTCTCTGTTTAATGCATGATCACAGTTGCCACGGACTTGTGGGGGATTCCTGAGTGTACATGTATCTCTCGAATCTAACTTATGCCTTTCCTTCATATTTTTAAAACCTCCTAATCAACTCTACTGTTAATCATGTTAACCTGGATATCTCCAATAAATTCAAGCTTTCCTTGACCATCATTGTTAAAAATATATAAAATTATTTTAATCATTAGCTATATTTTTTATATTATTATTTTTTTGATATTCTACACTTTTGATCCCTAGAGCTACCCCAACAAAGTAGAATACTGCGGTCACTACTATGAAAAGAAGCGAATCGTGGGGGAAAATAATGAGATTCCTTCCACCAAAGAAACCACTGCCTATGTATGACATAAACAGTACAAAAAGAAGATAAGCAGGCATCCAAATACCGTATAACGCAAGTTTACCGTCGATTTTATTGTAATGATTATAAATGATTAACAAGAAAAGTCCTCCCTGATCAAGTGGTATAATAATTTCTACAGCGGCAAATCCAGACCAATACACAAGAATATTTGCAATAATGAAGGAGATTGGTGCAAAAATATGCGCAAATGGAAGCTTGAATGGCCTTTTTGTATCAGGATCCGTTTTTCTGAATACCATGAGGCTTATAGCTCCTAGAGCATAGGAAAGTAGAAATCCGTCAACCATAATGCCTATAATTGTGGCAAGAGATCTATCCAGCGCTACTAAAACTATTGTAACTACCAACACAAGCAGAATGGAATAGATAGGAACTCCCCGTATGCTCATTCTATCAAAAAGTTTTGGAAGGAATCTATCATCCCTTGCAAGCACTTCTCCAACTCTGGCTGTGCTGCCGTAATATATGACGCCACCCTTGAAAGTGGGACTTTCTACCTTAGTTGGTATAAAATGTCTCTGATGTTTCTATATATTTCTTCCTGCCACGTCTATCCGGAATCCCAAATATTCATGCTATTTCCAGTGCTACCACACGTGCCATAGAACCACTTGCACCATTTAATTTCAGAGGCAAAGCCATTATAAAGTACTCTTTCCCCAGAGTTAACTTATCAAGATTGGTCAAATCTTCTATAAAAGCCATATCTGTTGCCAGAAGAGCCTTATGAACTCTAAAATCACTGTGAGAGTATGGATCAATCCCAAGAGAATCTATTCCCAGAAGCTTTGGTTTATGAGCTTTAAGAAATTCTACGGAATCATCTGCTAATCCTGGAAATTCATATTGAAATTCTCTGGAATAAGATCTCTTTTTGTCCCATCCCGTATTGATAAGTATGATCTTACCGTCATATTCGGGTTTCCATATTTTTTTTAGCGCATAACCATGAATTTCTGTCCCTTCTATCTCTGGTTTTATACAATACCCTGGCCCGATTATCTGTTCCAATGGTATTTTATCAACTGTTCTTGCACCATCTATCATATGATATGGTGCGTCCATATGGGTTCCTGTATGCGTTACCGATTCGTATCTTTCAACGGTATATCCATCCCTTGCCAGAAGTCCTACTGGATCGACCCTTACAAGAGGATTTGTTGGCCAACATGGCATATTCGGTCTGATGTCAACGGAAAGATCGAAATAATTCTTAACTTCCATAAAACAATAACCATAATGCATATTTATAAATTTTCCCTTTCAAGACAGGGAATTAAAATCATTCATTGTGACGTGATTCTTTGCGCAAACCCCTGCCTTCAGGTTCCACGATAGCTTTAATTTTTATGATCCCCTGGAGCCTATTTCCTGCTGAAGATGTTGTTAATCTCCTCAAACATGTACGGAAACCGCTATCTGTGATATTCTACATTTCAATAATGAATATGTATAAGTATATCCACAAACATCTTAATAGCCATCGTTCCGTTTCACATTTGTGAACTGGGATATCTCTGGTCTGGGAAACAATTGAGCCTGACATGGAATAAAGTGAAAGGCATTTATGGATAACTGTTGCAAAACAGGAAAGCCATAAGTTTATAATTTAAATGTTTATTGATTCATTATGAAGAATAAGGAAATTGCAGATATGTTTAACGATTTATATTATATATTGAGCATGGATGAGAAATCAAAGTTTGAAGCACTGGCATATCAGAGGGCTGCCCGCAGCATTGAATCTATGCCAGAGGATGTTTCGATTATTTATAAAAGGGAGGGCATTGAAGGCCTGCTTAAAATACCAGGAATCGGAAAAGGGCTTGCTTCCCATATTGTAGAATATTTAACAACTGGAAAAATAGAAAAATATGAAGAATTAAAAAATGCATATCCTATTGACTTCAATGGCCTGATGAGGTTAGAGGGATTTGGCTCCAGGAAAGCCATAATACTTTACAATAAACTTGGCATTAAAAATGTTGAGGAACTTAAAAAAGCTGCAGAAAACCATGAAATAAGGGATATACCGGGATTCGGAGAAAAAAGTGAGGAATTGATATTAAAAAGCATATCCTTGCTGGATTCTATTGGTGGAAGAATCCTATTGGGAACTGGCCTTACTGAGGCAAGAAAAATAATATGGTATCTCACAGCTGCAAATCTAGTCAATAGATGTGCAATAGCTGGATCAACACGAAGAATGAAAGAAACTGTTGGGGATATTGACATACTGGCCATATCATGGAACCCTGAAAAAATTATGAAAATGTTTGTTAAATTCGAGGATGTAAAATCTGTAATTGTGAGCGGTAATACTAAAACCACAGTTTTATTGAATACAGGAGTAACCTGTGATCTAAGAGTGATAAAACCTGAAAGTTTTGGGTCTGCATTGCAATATTTTACAGGAAGCAAGGACCATAATGTGAAGGTAAGGAAGATAGCAATTGATAATAAATATAAATTAAATGAATATGGATTGTTTTCAGGGGACAAAAACATTGCCGTGGAAATGGATGAGGAATTTATTTATAATCAGCTGGGCATGGATTATATACCTCCAGAAATGCGTGAGGATCGTGGAGAAATAGAAATGGCACTGGAACATAAAATACCACGATTGATAGAAATAAGCGATATAAAGGGGGATCTGCACCTGCACACAAAGGAAAGTGACGGAATGAACACAACAGAAGAGATGATAGCATATGCCCTCAAGAAAAATTATGAATATATTGCAATTACAAATCACACAGAACATCTTAAAATTGCAAAGGGAATGACTGAAAAAGAATTAATAAAATACTTTGATACCGTAGATAATTTAAATAAAAATTCCAAAATAAAAATATTAAAAGGGGCTGAGGTCGATATTTTAAAGGATGGTTCACTTGATCTGCAAGATGAGACACTTTCCAGGATTGATTGCCTTATAGCATCAGTTCATACTGATAACGGAATGAGCAGGGAGAAAATGACTCAGAGAATAATAAACGCAATAAAAACGGGGAAGGTCAACATTCTTGGCCATCCTACAGGGAGGTTAATAAATGATCGGCCGGGATATGAGATTGACATTGATGAGATCTCAAAGTACTGTGAAAAGTATAAAACAGCATTTGAGATTAATTCTTCACCGGCAAGGCTTGATTTAAACGATGAGAATATTCTGAAAACTTCAAAATACAATATTTATTATTCTATAAATACAGATTCCCACAACATATATGGCTATGATTTTATGGAACTTGGAATAGGAACCGCAAGAAGAGGATGGCTTACAAAAAACAGGGTGATAAATACAATGGATTATCAGGCATTACTAAAATTTTTGGAAAAATAAATTCCTAAATTCCCATAGTATTAGGCACTATGACCCCTATTTTCTCAAACAGTTTCTTCTGATCCTTTGTCAGTTCCTGTATCACAATCTCCTTTTCGAATACCTTGCATTTCAAATTCCTCAATAT
>JAKBQO010000114.1 GCA_021835185.1 Thermoplasmata archaeon | reverse complement strand
CTCCATATCTGAAGTCACAACAGTGTTCCTGTCAGAGAAATCGAATGAGCTCATCAGGGCATTAAATGCCGAAGAAACAGAATAGAGAACCGCAATATTCTCCTTATCTGCGTTTATTATTTTTGCAAATAGAGACCTTGCCTCATCTACCTTTTCTGTCCAGAGATCCCATGGATTTCCCAGGTTTATTACATCATCTATGTATCTTTCCATAGCATCTTTTACGGTCTTCAGCATTGGTGATTTGGAGCAGGCTGCAAGATGGTTTATGTTGTCCAGGTTGTAAAATAAATCTCTTATTTTTTCTTTATTCATATAATTCCTCCCTTATCTGTGCCGTTGAAATATCCTTTTTCTTTATAAATACATATAAAAGTGCCACGATTCCATAAACCAGAATTATTACTGGCCCATATGCTATTGGAAATGTCAGTGACACCACGGAATAGTAAATTGCCAGTACAATTATCACGGTGGAAACTGTAGGAAGCACTATATGTGTTGAAATTTTCATTGCATTGTACTCCTTTTCCTGACTGAATTTGGAGTAAAGAGAAAAGTTAACCATTACATGTATTACCAGAGTGGTAACAGTGCTTACAGTAGCAAAAAATAGGAAATCATCAAAAAATCCATTGAAGAATCCCTGCTCGGCATAATAAAATATAATTGATGAAATCAGTGATAACCCGGTAAATATGGCAAGAATATATCCAAGCGCTATGTGTGGTGACCTGTTTCTGTTATGTATTAGGGACAATCTTCCCGGAAGCATTCTGTCTCTGGCCATGGCATATATGTTTCTGGACAATGCAGTTACCATGGTGACGAAGAGCGGGTATACAACAAAAAAATTCAGTATGAAGAAAATATCATCAGGAAGATGCCCGAATCTGCTAATAATTATGAATCCTGGATATATGCTGTTGCTGAATGATGCCATATTATTGATACCCCAGCCGGCAACCATTGCATATGACCCAAGCAGATATATTGAGCCCATAATTAAAATTATATAAAGAACAGCATTTCCAATGGATTTCCTGCCTGCCTTTGCTTCCTCCCCCAGAGGGACTATTGATCCAAACCCTGCAAATGACAGGTAGCTTCCTGTTATAAACCCAAGGAAAACACCCTTTATCCCAATTCTGTAGGCAGTGAATGGAAGGAATCCTATCTTTGGCGACAGAATTATTATGGCTATGGCAATTGATACCACAAATATAATCTGTATCATATTTGCCACTATCTGGGATCTGTACGATAGTTTAATTCCTTTGAAAACAACATAAAATGCCGGTATAGAAATAAGTATTATATAGAGATAACTGAAGTAATCCGGAACGTTCAAACCACTAACAAAACCAAGTGTAGGTGAAAATGTAAGCACATAATAGCTAAGTATAAAAAGTAGATTGGCAAATTCATAGAGAATATAAAGAAATGCCGCAAGGGATCCTGCAGTCATTCCAAGCCCGTCTCCTATGTATCCATAATAGCCGCGGGCACTTGCTATTTTCTTTGAATACTGGTATATGGAGTTGCCTGCAAGCAGTGATGCAAAAAGCCCAATTATAAATGATAGGGGAGTGGCTCCCAAAGCAAATGCTGCAGCCCCCAGTATTGAACCGCCGAAGATGCCTATGGGAGAAAGCTGACCCATTGCCTGAAATACAAGACCTCCTGTTCCAACAGAATTTCTGTCGAGAATATTGATATTACTCATATCTGAAATTAAAAATAAATCATATTTAACACTTAGTAAAATATTAGAACATCATTCTTATCTTTTATAAAGTAATAACGGATAAAATATTTATTTTTACAAAAATATTACGAAATTTTTTTAACTTCAATGAATTTACCTCTTATGGATGCTGAAATATCTAAGGTAGACCGAACCATAATAAAAATACTCATTAGAAATAGCCGGACAACTGTAAGGGAGATCTCAAGGGAAACCGGGATATCCGAACCCACTGTGAAGAAAAAAATAGCTGGCATGCTTGAACATGGGGTAATTGAGGAATTTGCGTGCAATATTAATATGGCAAAATTTGGGTACCACCTTTCATTTATAACTATGGTCAGGATTGTGAATGCAAACAATTCAGAAAAAATAGCTAAAAAATTAATGAAAATCGGTGAAATATATTCAGTGGATATGATTACAGGGGAATATGATCTCATACTTAGAGGGTATTCTAAGGATCAGGCTGATTTATACAACATTCTGTCCAAAATTCAATTTGTGGAAGGCATTGACCATCTGTTCACAAATATAATAATAAAATCTATGGGCACCAAAACTGTAGTGCCGGAATAAAAACACTATTCTTTCATTGTAAAATTTTTAGTTATGCCATATGGATCCCCACTTTCAAGGTTAATCAATCCAGTTCCATTCGCAGGCACACCGCCCTCTATACCATACCTGGTTAGAGTCGATGAAATAATAGCCTTTCCATGTGGCATATTCACCGTGTACATGTCTGAATAATCCCTTTTGTTTTTGTCCAAGTAAAAATTTTTGAAATATATTTCAGGTTTTTCTTCACCTTTATCCAGATGGAGTATTATAAGATTAAGGGAACTTTCGGTGTATTTTTCGAGATTATCTACAGAGGAAAGTCCTTTGACAGCAATGTACTGGAGTGCAGCCTCAGTATCATTGTAAATCCCATTGATACCAAGATATTCCATAATCGATTGTTTGTTAACAACACCATTATGTGCCATATAGAATACTTCCTTGCCATTTGAAGCCGTGAATGGATGTTCAAAAATCGGTGAAACCAAACTTCTGTCATGTGCATTCATAGTATGGAAAACACCAAATATCTTCCCCTTGAATTCAGGTAATTTGAATGCTTCTTCGTATATGGGTCTGCTGGATCTGAAATGAAATAAATTATCTTTTGTATAAACTACTATTCCATATCCATCTCCATGATTTGCATATCCGTATTTTTTCCCTATGACATCGTTTCTTGAAGATTCCACAAGAGCAGTATACAGCATATTCAACTCCTCAGTGGAATACCCAATATAACCAAACATTCTGCACATACAAATACAATCTGCCATATATGATAAATATTCTCATTTTCAATATAGAATAAGCTAAAATAAGTTATAAAAATTAATAAGAAACGTTCACTTTGCGGAAATTAAGAATGAGAAATGAGTTATTCCACCTCCATCTTAGCCTTTAAATCTTTCATTTTCTTTGTCTCCTTAATAGTAAATGTAAGCACTATAGCTACAAGCACCATTACTGTATCAAATAAATAGGACATTTTCCATGATGATATGGATGCAATAGAGAGCATGACCGTAGGGCCAAAAGCCAGGGCCAGTGCAATGAAACTGTACTGCAATCCAAGAACCCTGCCCAGGACAGCCTTTCCAAAATATTCAGCAGTGTATGAAAAGAAAGGTGGGAAATATAGAAGTATTCCGAAAAACCCTATTGCAGTAATGGGCAAAAGAATAGATGGTGATATTCCTGGAGCCACAAATATTAATGGGATTGTAGCCACCAGGCTGACTATCACACCTATCTTCATTATGAGAAGTTTGTTATATTTTAGGGTGAGCAACCCGCTTACTACAGCACCAAGAAATCCTGCAAAATATGTAATTGTTGTATACAATCCCAAGGTTGCTGTTGAATATAATAAATAATCCGAGAAGTATGTAGGCAATATCTCTGAATAACTTGCCCACACGAGATTCATTACACCTATTCCTATTATAAGGCCAAGGTTTTCCTTGTTGCTGAATATGTATTTAAAGGCTTCTATAAAGTTAATGGATCCGGATCCATTAATCCTGCTGTTTATTTTGTCCAGTGGCTGATGCTGTTTCATTGCCGAATTAAGGTCTGATTCGCTTATTAATCCAGAAGCGATTTCATCCTGGTATATTATTTTTAATTCATCCAGTGTAATAAACTTTGACTGTTCTGGCCTGTCATATACAAATATTATCCATAGAAATACTAATGGCACAGAGAACAGGGCAAATAATAAAAAAACATCGTGAAAATTATTGTGGTAAAATAACAATAGAGGAATTGCAACAGCGGGGGCCAGGAATGTAAAGAATGGAGATGCGGAGTTTGTTACACCGGCTCCGAGCCCTCTTTCATGTCACCCAAACCAGTTCCCGGTAAGTTTATACACAACTGTATTGGTAAAAGATTCAAAAACTCCAAAAATAATAATTGCTGAAGCAAGTTCAAGGTATGTGGATGATAATCCAACTCCAATTGTAACAACAGTAAAAGCAATAAGGGGAAATAGTCCACCATATCTGGCCCCTATTTTGTCCACTACCGAACCACCAACAAATCCCATGACTATCCCGGGTCCTCCAGAAAAAATACCTAGAAGCAGGCCTGTCTGATATAATTTTAAATTAAGCTCCTTACTTATTGTAGGCATCAGTACGGCAGTTTTAATCAATTCAAAGAGCAAAAACCCGAAGAGGAGAAATGTCATGGCGTCTACAATCCATCTCTGTCCTTTCATTAAACCAAAATATGTGTTTATACATAAATGTTGGCATATAAATTTAATCCACAAGCCAAATAAGGAGATATTTATTGAATATTTAGTATCATTACAGCAGTAAAAATGCCCATACTATTGATACTGTAAGGTCTTTCATACTCTATCAACTGAGAATTTTCATTAATCTTTTTGGTCTTTCTCTCATTGTTTTATTTGGAGTACCCCCTACAAGGGTATTCTGTGCTCTTGATATGAGAATTTGATGATTAAACAATAATTCAATTTCTCTGTCACATTTACTTTATGAAACTTCCGTTCAACGTAACGTTTTGCTTTATTTACAATCTGAAAATTTCAGTGTTTAGAATAACAATAACATTCTGGAGCACTGATTTAATAGGGCAGACCAATATAAACAGAAGCAAGAATAGTTAACAAGTATTGCAAATGAACATATCTGTTATAAACATATTATTATGCAATATAATGGACAAAATTGTCCATGTTAATACATATTATATATGCAATGTTTTGAATAATGCAAAATAGAAGTTAGATACAGAGTATTGTCATAAAAGCAATTAAGGTTCTGGACTGATGCCTGACAGGAAAATGCTTGTGTGGAATATCCCTATAGGAGGAATAACAGGATTGATAATTTACTATTCAGAACCAACGTTGTGACACAATCTGTTAAAAAGCGTTGTTGACTAAGAAATTTATTCTGAGGTGTTGCCACAAAATTAT
>JAKBQO010000113.1 GCA_021835185.1 Thermoplasmata archaeon | reverse complement strand
ATCCATGCGGATCTCTTCAGGGACAATGCGCTTTTCGACCAGGATTCGATAGGCGGTTATATCGCTTTTTGCATACCGGGCATCTGTAATCCATCTGGCCTTTGGACCTGGTTTTAACACGGCACTCCGGGCATACTGGAGGTTCTTTTCTATATAGCCTGGCTTTCTTTATTACGCGAAGTTTCTCAAGTTTTATAGTTCCCTTGGCATATGAACCATAGGCGCTTACAATATCACCCGGTATCAACGACATCAATACTTTCCTGAATTCTTTTGTAGGCTCAAAGGCAGCCAGTTTTATTTCCTCATTCTTATATTTGAAATTTACAAAGCTGTGCCCGCCTTCTATTGTATAGGGCTCCCCGGCTACTATGCCGGTAAGGGAATATGAGCCCATGTTGGAAAGATAATCCGGTTCAGGCATTATGTGGTCATCCGTGCCCTGGTTTGTTTTGTATATAATATAGCCCTGATCATCAATATTATGCTTTTCCTGGATTCTATCATATATTGTTATGAGGTCATTTTTATCGACTCCCCTGACCCCGAATATCACCGGTGTCTTTGGCTTCGGGAATATTGCAGGGTATTTGTTTTTAATGTCAATATTGTTGAACGTTGAATAAAAACTCTCCGGAATCGAGGAAATATCAATTTTTTCTCCATATGCTATATCCCCGTAATTTGGATATCTGTAGTCTAGCAGTTCATAGGTATACCTTTTTCCAGGCCATGCAAGGGAAGCAGAGGACCCTATAATGCCATGCCCTGTTTTTATTTTCCTGTAAATTGCCCTCCCGGAAAGATAATTTTCTATAAATTCTATACTTATATCGTCCTGAAGGGCTTTTCCGTAAAGTCCAGGGTGAAATCTATCACTTGATATTACTATTCCAGGATTAGTTTTATCATCGTCTTTTACATAAAAATCTTCTACAATTGAAGAAATAAAGTCCATCAATTCATGTTCATCCGGTTCTCCGGAAACTTTTTCATAGGATTTAATAAATTCGCCATTTACTTTTCCTATAATAGATGTATTTCCTGAACCTTTTCCAAGATTGATATTAAGTGCTCCATTCCCCCTCGTTTTATACCCTATATTCGGGTTGAGCCTGACGAGTTCCGGGTTTCCTATAATATCGTATTTGCTTCTGGCAATTATTTCGTAGATAAGGTAGGTAGTACACATCTTATCCTGGCTATCTGTGTCATCAATTGCAACATACATTATTTTCCATACCTCCTTTTTCTTGACTGATAGGAATATATCGCCCTCAAAAAGTCCAGTTTTTTTAGATCTGGCCAGTTCACATCGGAAAAATACAGTTCGGAATAAGCAGACTGCCACAGGAGGAAGTTGGAAATCCTCTCCTCGCCGCTGGTCCTTAAAATAAGGTCAGGGTCTGTTAATGTATTATCATAGAGGTAGTTCCGGAATAATTTCTCATCGATTTCCTCAATTTTTAACTTTTTTGAAACAACATCGGCTGCTATATTCTTTACAGCGTCTATGATTTCCTGCCTTCCTCCATAGCCAATTGCAATATTAAACTTAAATTTTTTAAACCCTGCTGTTATTTTTTCAACTTCATGGATAGTATTTACAAGGTATTCTGGAAGCCCTGTGAAATCCCCAATAATACGCACCCTTATCTGATTTTTGAATATCCTGTCATCTTTTAGGAGACCGCGGAGTGAATCGTTGATTAAATCAAATAGAAAATTTACCTCCTGAGGATCGCGTTTAAAATTTTCACTGGAAAAGCCATAAACTGTAACTATTCTAATTCCTACTTCCATTGCCCAGTCCAGAACTTCCTCCAGCTTATCCTTGCCTCTCACATGGCCTTCATTAGGAGTGAGCCCTGCTTCTCTGGCATATCTCCTGTTTCCATCCGTAATAATACCTAGATGGAGGGGGACATCGGCTTTCTTGATCTCTTCCATTAAAGCCTGTTCGTAAACGCCTGAGGCAATATCTCCTATCTTGTGGGCTATACTCATCTGTTTATAATGATTATAAAGTATATATTTATATTTTTTTGGGTACGTGTGATAGCTCCATGTAATTTTATTTTAATTACAATTAAAAATTTATAACAATATCAAATTTAGTAAAAAAATATCATATGCTATATATTTCGCCAAAATATTGTATCAATTATTTATATTAATGATATTAGTCCATACAGCAGCTCATCTTTGATATATCCCTTATGAAAGCCTGTCCACCGATTTTGATAGATTCTGCTACAGTAGGAAATACATGCATAGCATTTATGAGGTTGTCGTAGGTTAACCCATTTTGAATAAGGTATACTCCCTCAATTATAAATTCTGCGGCCATAGGTGCCACAACATGAACTCCGAGAATTTTCTTATCCTTTCCAGATATGACCTTAGCAATACCGTCATAACTATTCAGGATGTTGGCTTTTACGACATTTTTTAATTCCACGGTTCTCACATCATATTCTATATTTTTCGACTTCAGTTCTGCCTCTGTATATCCAACCGATGCAACATTTGGTTCAGTGAAAACTACCCATGGCACTTCATGCATATTGATTGTTCTACTCCCACCAAGCATGTTTTCAACTGCGATAACGCCTTCTTTTCCAGCGAGTGTTTCCAGTTTTAATGATTGCCTTATGCAGTCTCCAGCTGCATATATAATTGGATTTGTGGTTTTAAGGCTATCATCAACAACAATACCATTATCGGTTGAAATCCCAGCAGCTTTTAAGTTTAATTTGTCTATTTGTGGCACCCTTCCTGTGGCAACAAGCAAGCTATCAAAGTTGTCAAATGTTCCCGCCTCTGTAACTATGCTTTTTTTGCCATTTTTATTTATAATTTCCTGAAAATTCTGCCCAAGGTGAAAGATTATCCCGTTAGTCTTTAAAGCGTTTATCAGGTGATTATTAATATCTTCATCAAATCCTTTCAATATTCTATTGGACCTGTTAAAAATATGGACTTCAGTGCCAAAGTTTGAGAAGGCATATGACAGTTCAAGGGCTACTTCACCCGAACCTAATACAGCTATTTTCCCTGGAAGTTCTCTCATATTCCAGATTGTGTCACTTGTGTAATAATCTGTAAGCCCTTTAATTTCTGGAATTAATGTTCTTGATCCGGTCGAAATAATGAAATTAAGTGCTTTTATATCTTTATTGTTTACGGCCACTGTATTATTATCAATAAATTTTGCCATCCCCTCATACATATCTATATTTTCGAAATTTTTTATTACATCTGCATATTTGGTATTCCTCTCAGTGGAAACAAAATCATTCAACGATTCCATAAATTCTGAAAAGTTAATATTTGCATTTGCTGTTATTCCACGGTATGATGGCTTAGTTGCCTCCTTATAATTCTTAGAAGCTTCTATTAAAAATTTAGATGGGACACATCCAACGTTTACGCATGTCCCCCCTATTGGTCCAGTGCCGATTAAAGCTATTTTCATCTGGTTAGAGGTTAGTTCACTAGCCTTAATGGCGGCGGCAAAACCAGCTGCTCCCCAACCTATAATTGCCAGATCGTATTCACTCATTTTTAACACTTTTTAACTGTGCTTTATACTGGCCTTTGAAAACATCCAGCTTTAATAGGTTCTCCGGATCAACAGTATCCATGGCCTTAACGACTGCCATTCCGTCTTTGAGGGAAACAGAAACATCAGTAACGCCTTCCGCCTGCTTTAGCCCACCGCTTACGTGCCTCACACAATCATCGCATGTCATTCCATATACTTTTAATTCAACTGTCTTTGCCATAATATATTATTACATATTCCTATTAAACCCATTAAGTAACAAAAACTTGACTTTGGTTAAAGATTTATAGGTATTAATATTGTAATATTATGAAAAATTCAAGAGCTGAAGCATGCATGATATATGATAATGAAAAAACTATCTGTATTGATACTTCATTGCCTGTATTCGATTTGCTGGGAAAACGCTATACATTATTTATTCTGGGCGTGATAGGAAACAATAACACAAGGAAGAACTTTAACGATATTTATAATTCAATTCCAGGTTCAAATAGAACAATTATAGCCAGACGGTTGAAAGAGCTTACAGATGCTGGAATTGTAAAAAGGTGTAGAAAAGAAGTTGTAACATATGAACTAACAGAAAAAGGGCAGGATATAAGAAAGGGTGTCATATGTTTTCTGGATTCCATTGACAGAACTATGTAGTTTCAATTATGATTCTGGATTTTAAATTTTCGTTGTGGCCTCCGGTTATATGCAGGTTCAGGATTTATTGCGTAGGATCTTTGCTGTCTATCAAAGACCACTATAATTTTCTAAATTCCATAGAATACATATTTTGATATTTAGAAAATCCATGCACTACCCTTTTGTATACAAGTTCAAGGCCCATTTCCCTGAAAGATTCCATCCTCCCCTCAAGTGTTGGCAAATCGCATATCTCATAATAGTTAATTAAACCACCAATTTTCAGGGATTTATAAGCTACGCCAACAAATTCACTGGCATCATGTGGCAGGTTCATTATAATCCGGTCAACATTTTCATACTGTTGTATTAACTCACCTGAATCACCAGCAACAGGCGTTATTTCTCCTCTTAGCCTGTTCAGCTTTAAATTTTCCAGTAAAAGATCAATTGCATTCTGGTTTTTATCCATAGCAACGATGCTGCTTTCCCTGTTTTTTGCAATGAGTATGGAAAATGGCCCAATCCCGGCAAACATATCTACTATATTTTCTCCATCAGATACTTCCTTTGCAATCCTGAGCCTCTCACTTGCCAGCCTCGGGGAAAAATATGCCTTTGACACATCCACCATTAGCCTTATTCCATTTTCCCTGTAAATGGTTTTATAAACAGGTTCTCCATAAATCAGTGTTAATTGCCTTGTCCTGAACTCTCCCGTTATTCCCTTATCCAGGTAAATGGTTTTAATATTTTTTCTGGTTTTAAGAAAATCGGAAAGGTATTTTGCATCCTCTATAGTTTTTCCTTTTATTATCGCAATGCTTCCTATTATATCATAAGAAAATGAAACTTTTTCAGGTTCAATCCTGTTCGAGGGAGCCCCTTCAATGTCAACGGTATAAAAATCGATATTGTTTGTATTTACAGGGATATATACATATGTTCCGTCGTTAAGTATTTTGTATTCCCTGTTGATCAAATCTAAATCCCTTAATTTATTTATTGTTTCCTGCCCATTTTCCTTATCTACCCTGACATGCAACATTATTTCTACCTGTAGT
>JAKBQO010000112.1 GCA_021835185.1 Thermoplasmata archaeon | reverse complement strand
CATTCGTGGGAAGGGAGGATGTGATAAACGGTGTACTTGCAGGGCTTATCTCAGGTGAACCTACCCTCCTTGTTGGACCGCCAGGTACGGCAAAAACTTCTATAATTGATACAATGAGCAAACTGATCAATGCCCGTTACTTTTATTATTTATTGACAAAGTTTACGGAACCTGAGGAGTTGCTTGGGCCTATAGACATAACGGCATTGAAAAATGGTGAATACAGGAACATAACAAAGGGAAAGCTCCCTGATGCAAATATAGTATTTCTGGATGAAATATTCAAATCAAGCTCGGCAATAAGAAATACGCTTCTTGACATAATGCTCAATCGCAGGTTGCCCAATGGTGGTACTATGATTAACCTTGACCTCCTTGGCATCTATTCTGCGAGCAATGAAATATCGGATGATGAGGAGGATATGGCACTTTATGACAGGTATCCGATAAAGATCTTCCATAGGTATGTTGAACGCACTATACTCAAAGACCTTCTGGACAAAGGTATAAGCATGGAATCCGGAAAAACAATGGAAAAGCCTTTGCTGGATACGGGCGAGGTTGTAATGCTTCAATCCGAAGCAGTTAGAAGGATGGATACGCTGAGGAGCACCGATAATGATGTAATCGACCGCTACATGGAAGCCATATTCCAGCTGGAGGAAAACGATGTGATACTCAGTGACAGGAGAAAGATAAAACTTCTAAAAATAGCTGCAGCATTCAGTATACTTATGGATTCGAAAACGATTACTGGAAACGATGTTGCAATGGCCATGCGTTACAGTGCAGATTCAGAGGATTACATCCCGAAAATTGAGGCAGCCATTATTGATTCCAAACTGGAAAACAAATCCGATATTGTACAGAAAGCTGAAACCACCATGGAGGAAACAAAATCACTTATCCAGTCCACTGAAAATGCCATAAACAGAAACTCGCCGTACAATGTTGTACTTGACCAGCTTAGCCTCCTTGAGATATACATTAAAAAACTTGAGAGAATGAAATTTGAACTTGGAAGTGACAATTCACCTTACCACAAGGATATAGTTAATAGAATTAATACATCCCTGGAATTTGCGGGTTCAAGGTATGAAAAACTCAAAGGGAGGTGATTTATATGCCGGAGAACTCCAGAAGCAATATAGATGGAATACCACAATCCAGCACTGTCTATAAGATAACAAAGGAAAGGTTGGTGAGGCGTGTTAATATTGACCTTGATAAAAACTCAGCAGACAATATAAAAACGGCTGCATCTGACCTGTATTTCCTTTTTTATTCTGGCCTGGCTACGGTCAGGAGTGAAAAAAATAAGAATGAGTTTATGGAAAGTGTCAGGCTCAGAATGGAGTATATTACTGAAACAAAGGACTTTAAGCAGGAAAGGGCATACACACAGTTGAATGACAGGCTTTCCATGCTATACAGCATAAACTTCATGAAGGCACTGAATGAAAATGCCAAAAAAAATCAGCCAAGAAATGGAAATTCAAGCAATGCACCGGATCAGAAAACTATTGAAAAATCAATGGAAGGTGCATCAAAGAAAGTGGAAATGGCACACGAAATAGAGAAAATAGTTAAGGACAAAAACCCTGGAGGGAATATAGGCAAGAAGGAAGGCATGTCGGTTGAAAGCCTGATTGACCTCACGGATAAGGCAATGAAGGTGGATAATGCAGATAAGATACTCACACTGGCAAATAAGCTTATAGATATTATGCCCCGCTATACTAAGAAAATGAGGTCTTTTTCCAATACCGGCGAACTGGCAGGGTATTATAAGACAAGGCACATTTCCAATGTACTTTCCAGGGAACTTGCTATGCCTGATGAAATTTTTTACTCCAAACTTATAAACGGGTTTACTGGAAAGGAAAAACGCTTAATGAGCCCTGGATCATATTACGTGCTACTTGACAAGAGTGGAAGCATGTATGAGGGCGATAAAACCCTGTGGTCAAGGTCAGTAGCCCTTGCACTGTTCAGGATAGCCAGAAGCAGGGGTAGAAAGTATTATTTCAGATTCTTTGACAACAAGCCGCATGACCTGCTGAATAGCCCATTCGACGTTGTGGAAAATATTCTTACCGTGGAAGCAAACAAAGGAACATGCATAGAATGCGCACTTAAGACTGCTCTTAGAGATTTGCAGGATACAAAAATTAGAAGTGAAACAAATACAATAATAATAATCACCGATGGGGAAGACAAGGTAAACATGCAGGATTATTTCAGAAAAGAAAATGAAACAAAATTGATAACGGTTATGATAAATGGATATAATGAAGGGCTAAAGAAGATAAGCACAGAGTATATGAATGCAAAACTTGATGAGTCTGGAGCCCTTGAATTGCTTGATGTTGCCCGTTCAGTCTAACTTTTGCAGTACACTTCCAAGCACCTTCAAACCATTCATCACTGCATTAATGCCGGATGATACCTCCGGGTCTTTTAACATGGCCAGAAGTTTGAGTGCTGATAGTGTCTGTGGCTTTGAAGCACCCTCTTCCATGGATTCTGCGATTCCCTGTGAATTGAATGCTATTGCCTTTACAACATCCGCCATTTTGCGATTTGACAGCATGAACAGAAGGGCAAACAGTGTGTTCCCTGACCTTGCAAAGGTTTCCATTGAATCTTTTGAAGTAAAGGCTTTAGCGAAGAAATCAAGATTGTCCGGTATTACATTTTCATTTATGGAGTTAAGGGCATCCACGATGCCAGCACCCTTTAACTTTTCAAGCAGTTTCATAAATGCCATTACAACATCGGCATTTTCTTTTATGGCGTTCTCAATATCTGCTATATCCACATTGCTGCTTTCATTCTTTTCTATCCCTGCCATTTATATCATCCCCCTTATTATTGATGAAAAATATGTATCTCCTGATATATATTTCAAAAAATAATCCGGCGCTGAAGCAAAATTCACTGATGGTTTTGAATTGTAATCAAATGAGAGGGTAAAACCACGCTGTTCCGCATATATGCTGGAACATCCCATGAAGCCATCGAATTTAGTGTCCGAGATAACACCATCTGATTCTGATGCTATCCTTTCCGCTACATATGCGGCTTCTGAATGGCCAAGTGCCCCAACTTTCATGGGGAAATTGGCTGCATCGCCAACGGCGAAAACATTATCATAATCGGAATATTCCAGTGTAAATTTATCCACATCGACATATCCAGAATCTCCGGCCATGCCCGAATCTGAGAGGAATTTCTGCCCCCTGTGCGGTGGTATGAGCACCAGTTTATCGTATTGAAGCGATTCTCCACTTGAAGAAACAATAGAATTTTTCTCAGGTTCAATATATTCTGTTTTGAAATCAGGTATAAAATTAATATTATATTCTTCAAAGCCTTTCCTTACAAAGTCTGATACAGATTTAAATGGCAGTACATCTTTCATGGGCACAATAAGTGACAATTCACTATTTTCCCTTATGCCCTTATTTCTCAGGAGAAGGTCAAGCCCGAACATAAATTCACCTGGTGCTACCGGACATTGGAAGGGCGTGCTTGCAGGCCCAACAACAATTTTTCCTCCCTTGAATCCCCTTAACATTTTCTTTAATCTAAGGACGTTTTCAATATCATAAAAATGGTATACATCAGGGTTGTAGCCTGGAACATCTTCCGGGACAAGTCGATCTCCTGTAGCTATTACAAGATAATCATATGTAAGTTTCTGCCCGTTATCCAGCACGACAGACCGGTTTGCCGGATCTATCCTGGTTGCCATGGCTTTTATTCTTTTAATGCCATAATTTATAAGAAAATCTGTAGGCTTGATTGAATCCCTGTAATCTATTCCGTTGAAAGGTATAAGTACACCTTCAGGTTTAAAATATGTTTTTTCCGAATTGCCTATAATGGTTATATTTACATCTTTGCCTGTATGCATTCTCAACTTGTTTGCCGTTATTATTCCGGCGTTGGCGTCACCAATAATAAGTACATTAGTAGTGTCCATACATCATTAGTATATATCTATATTTAACTTCTAACCTTGCAATTAGATATCCTGTGTATATTTCCTGTTTCCCAATAAGCATTCACTTCTTCCCGGGTATCTTTGTACAGTATTATAAAACTTAAAATTTATGTATATATTTATATAATTCTAAATAGTTATATATTCTCAGTTTATGTATCATTATAGGATGGTAATGTTATGGTAAAATTTGATGCTAATATGGTGGATAATTCTGAGAATGAGGTACTTTTTTTATTGAGCAATGAGGCTATAGCCAGAGGGGCTGTAGAAGCTGGAGTTAGAGTTGCAACAACGTATCCGGGCACTCCGTCCAGTGAGGTGGGAGACACACTGTCACATATAGCAGGCAAATCTGGAATGAAATTTCAATTTTCTATTAATGAGAAGGTTGCTATAGAGACTGCATTTGCAGCATCTATTTCCGGGCAAAGGTCAATGGTATTTATGAAACATGTTGGTTTAAACGTAGCATCTGACCCTTTCATGAGCATTGCATACACGGGCGTCAGGGCAGGCATGGTAGTAATGTCAGCAGATGACCCTTCTATGTATTCCTCCCAGAGCGAACAGGATAACAGGCATTACGCAGACCTTGCACATGTGCCTATGATTGAACCTTCAAATCCCCAGGAAGCAAAGGATTTTCTTGTACTTGCTTTCGACCTGTCTGAAAAGTTTAAGTTGCCTGTACTGTTCAGAACTACTACGAGAGTAAGCCATATGCGTGGTGCTGTGACACCGGGTAAAATCAGGGAAGGCCAGCCGGATACAGGCGTATTTATCAGGGACATTCATGAATTTGTTTGCCTTCCCTCAAATTCATACACACTCAAAGAGAAGCTTATTGAAAAAGAGCATGAATTGAAAAAAGAATCAGATATATCACCTATGAATAGAATTATAAGGAAAGGTACCGGAGAATATGGAATAATTGCATCCGGAGCTGCGTATAATTCTGTAATGGATGTTATTTCAGAATATGACCTTGATATAAGCGTCCTGAAACTAGGATTCACCAACCCGTTGCCGGAGAGTGCTATTGTTAAATTTATATCAGATAATAAAAAAGTAATAATCATCGAGGAACTTGACCCATATCTTGAATATAAAATCAGGACTATTGCCCAGATGAATAAACTCGATTCCACAATATTCGGAAAACTTGATGGATATTTCAGTGAAAGCCATGAATTTATACCCGATACAGTGGCGCATTCACTTTCCAGGATTATGGGTTTTGCTGTGCAGGATGTGCCTGAGAATAAACTGGTGCTCCCTGCAAGGCCACCCGTGCTCTGCCCTGGATGCCCACACAGGGCAAC
>JAKBQO010000111.1 GCA_021835185.1 Thermoplasmata archaeon | reverse complement strand
GTTAGGCATACCGAAACTATACGAATAATATATATTATATTTTGTGTCATTACATATTGTGTTATACCCCCGGGCAACCGTGTTAATATCGAGTTTCTGGAACCATGATAACTTCTATGTATAAACTTCAATTAGATAACTCGGTGCCATCAAAACCCTTGTGAATGCTGATAACATTCCATTCCCACTCCATGAACTTACATTATTTGCATGCTCTATGACAGGCCATTAATATCCATGCACATCTGCCTAATAGTGCAAAGATAGTATCATAATTCAATTTAAATTTAGCTACATGGAAATAACCCGGAAATCCCACGATTTATTTAATAATACATATTGATTGATGACTGTATATCTCATTTTAAAGTTTTTAAACTTCCATATTTATGCCTTAACACCACAAAAGTATCTGGATATTGTTTTGCCTGAATGTATATTCATAGTTACTGCATGATTTGCTTGCATAATATTAATGCGGGAATTCAAAATTATTGTAATCTTTTTAATTGTGGTATGCACAGTATGCCTGTATTAAGCTGGGGTGGACAATACCGTATGAACATTTATTTCTTCCGGTTCAATGTATCCGGAAAAAGTGATGGAAGCATTAGAAATAGAAACATTCCCTCATTTCCTGAATCATCCACCGATTTTTTAAGCTCGTTTTTTACAGCAATTGAAAGTTTTTCAAAAACTGAATTTGAACATGTTCCATAGGAAAAAACTGTATATTTTTCATGTTTTCTCATATTTTGAATTTCTTTCTGCGTCATAGCCTCAATAGACTTTCCTATAATTTCCAGGTTCAAGGATTGTGCCATAAAAAATGAACTTAAAATTTCCCTGTACTCGCTATCCGGAAGCCCTGTTATTTCATCATCTATATTTTCATCATGAAAAGCAAAATAATCGTCATTCAAACTGTAATACTTTTCAACGTAATTCTTTTTTGGCCTGATCTCCGGTTCATTTACTATTCCACTGGAGACAAGATTAGAAACTACCTGATACAGGTTGGAACGGGTTGTCTTTATGTATTTTGACATCCCTGTAACCGTCATTTTATTGTTGTTAACCAGCAATGTAATGATTTTCATTTTAGTGGGGTTCCGGAAAGCTTCCAGTATCTCCCGGTATTTTTCATCCATCTGGATAAATCTATATATAAGATATAAATATACGTATAAGCACAAATTATATGTTAACATCAGACTTATACAGGCATAACAGGAATGCCTATGCCAGATACCTTATTTCAAGGAATATAGCGAGATTCTCCAACACAGCATATTATATATATTTCATGTGGGAAATAATTGCAAACTACCATTCTGTATTGCTTGTAAGCCTTATTCCCGGGTTTTCATTTCTCGGTTATCTTATTATAGCTATTCCGGAGGGAAGCATAATTGACAGGTACGACAGGCACCTGATTTATATTGGCATAAATATATTGATGGTTTTAACTTACTCTATCCTCTTCTTCGGGCGTAGCCTGTTTATTATATATGCAGTAGATTTTCTGTCCTCAACATTTATGTGGGTTGTCTCCGATGATTTCAGGGCATTGACCAAGGAGATCATGCCAGCTGACCATATGGCAAAAGCCCAGTCTGCAGACCAGTTAAGTTCAGGAATATTCACCCTTGCAGGGATAATTCTCGGTGGTGCCTTCATTTTTATGAGATATTCAACGGTGTATGTTGCCCTGATAGGCATCTCTATTTTCGCCCTTGCAATTATTTTTGTTCCCCGAACTATAAAAGTTTCCCACAGGAGCATCGTTAAGAATGGATTCAGGAGTACTGTAAAGATAATGAAAAATATACTTCCATTTCTTTTGCTTACCTTGCTATTAAATGGCATGTTTGTTGCTATAGACGTGTTTGCCTCCGGGCTCATAAACATAATAATGCATGCATCATCCATCTATTACACATTTTTTATAGCTGGCTTCCCTGCGGGTATGCTTGCAGGCGGGCTTATTTCCATGCATGGTTTTTACCGTCCATATCAGAGAAATAAACGAATGATGGCATTTTACATATTTATGACGGGTGTCATATTTATCCTGATATCTTTTAACAGGCTCCCGGTGATGGATGGAATACTGACATTTCTTTCCGGGGTTATACTGGCATTTATCAATGTTTATATTGAGACTATGATAATAAATTCCATACCGAGCAGCATTACCGGGAAATTTAACGCACTTACCGCAATGTTTTCTGTAAGTTCGTCTCCTGTAATGGCATTCGTATTTGGAGAGCTTTCAAGATTTCTTTATTTTCCCTACATAATCACCGTAGTTGGTGTAATAATGCTACTTTCATCTTTTACCGTAATAAAAATAATGGAAGGTTTCAACTCTGCCATGGAGAAAATAGAAAAGGAAAATCCGGAACTGTTTTAGTTCAACCGTGACATATAAAATATCATATCTATTAACAAGTATAAAAGCCCTATTAGTATTTTACCTGGATATCCCTGTCTTCATTATTGCCCGTTGGAAATTAACAAGGTGCTTAAGTTCCCTATCGGGCATTACAGTCATATACTCTCCGGAGAATGTGACTTCTGTATCCCATTTGGCATGAAATCCAGTTACAATAAAAGTTATTTCCCTAATATTGGTATCTTCCGGAACGTCTGAATATACACCTACCATTCCATCCTTATCAAGCAATGTATAGCTGCTAAATGTGGTCGTGTATACAGTATCTCCGGCCTTATAATTCACAGTTTTTGATTTTCTGGCATTTGTTATCAAAATATTTATAATATCAGGGGAAAGAATTTTAATGCTGCCCCTGGGAAAATCTTCGCCTATTTTATCATAATTTTTCTTTGCTTCGTTCTCAAAAGAATCCATTTCATTAGACATACATTCAAAATTTGAAAGTGCATATAAACCTATGTATTATCTCATTGAAATGGATTATTCTTATCTAATAATTTCGGGATTTTCGGATAACACAAAGGATTGTTTCTTCATATTATAAACAAAAACCTTTCTCTTACTGAATCACCCGTAGAATTCAATTGCCTTTGCAGCTTATAATTATAAATTAACATTAGGAAATGTTAAATCCTAAGTATCAATCAATATAATGAATGGATGGAGTTCCATTGATTGCAATCGTGCTAATGACTCCTGTTTGCTATAAAAGGAGATGAGTTAATGGAGTTTAAAAGCATAACATTCAGTAGTTCCATAAATCTGCAGGAGCTGGACAGGAATAATACAATATTTGACGATTTTTCTTTGAGAAATATTTTTTCAGGATTCATGGGAAATACCCGGAATGATGAACTGGAAAGGCTCCTCTACATGCCATTGAGGAACATTGATGACATTTTCTACAGGCAGGAAATCTTTAAAGACCTGGAAAATCCAGAGATATACAGGATTATTACACAATTTGCTGGCACAGGGTCACAGATATTTTATAATATCAAAAGGTTAAAAGATCTTTATGACCTGCAGCGTGAACGGTGGTTACTGGACTCCGTTTATATGTATTCCCGATCAATTGAAAATATGTTAGACAATATGCGAAAAGCAGGAGCAAAATCAAGAGGGTTCACCGGGTTCATAAACTATCTGGATGCTTATGTTGCCTCGGATGAATTTAAATCACTTAAAAATGACGCAGAACAACTTGAGGAGGAACTATCATCAATAAGATATCTCATAAATATCAAAGGCGTGAAAATAACTGTAAGGGAGGACCGGGATTCAGAAGATTATGCATCTGAGGTTAAAGAGGCATTTTCAAGGTTCCTGGATGAGGATGAAACAATCCCGGGATATGATTCTACTCCGGGTTTTGGCCATGTAGAAGCTGCTGTAGTGGAACTGGTGGCAAAATTCTATCCAGAGCAATTCAATAGATTAAAGGACTTTTATAAAAGAAGGTTAAATTTCATGGATCCTGTAATTTCCAGATTTCTTCATGAAATCTTTTTTTATTTGAAGTATTTACAGTATATAACTCCACTTGAGGAATCCGGATTGCAGTTCTGCATACCGGAGATTAAAGGTGAAACGGATAGAATATATTGCCTGGAATTTTTTGATCTTGCACTTGCTGCCAAACTTAATGAACGCAAGCAAATTCCTGTTACTAACAATATTATTGTAAATAGAAATTCATCCGTGATTATAGTTACCGGGCCAAATAATGGTGGTAAAACAACATTTGCCAGGTCATTCGGGCAGTTACATTATCTTGCCCTGCTGGGATGTCCGGTTCCCGGGAAAGAGGCAACTATACTTCATGTTGATAATATATTTTCACATTTTGAAATATCTGAAAATCCAGAAAATAATATGGGCAGGCTTGAAGAGGAACTGGAAAGATTACATGGCATACTTGAAAAGGCAACGGAAAGGAGCCTCATTATTATTAATGAAATGTTGAGTTCAACCACGCTTAAGGATGGAATTGAAATAGGCAGGAATATAATAGATAAAATAAAGAAAATGAAATCTATTTGCATGTATGTCACCTTTATTCATGAATTGTCTGATTTGCCCGGAGTGGTTAGCTACGTAAGCCAGGTTGACAGGAAATACCCGGAGAAAAGGACATATAAGGTTCTTCCAATGAAATCTAACGGTATGGCATATGCGATGGCGCTTGCGAGGAAGTATAACCTTACATATGAAATATTGAAGGGGAGGATATCATGATAAAAACATATTTGCTTGACAGTGATGGAGTTGACAGATATAAAGAGGATTTGCCATGGAATAGCGATTCACTAATAGGCGACCTCGGGTTAAATCCAATATTAAATGCAATGTCTTCCGGCGATCAATTTCTCCTGAAAAATTCAACCACGTTCATTCTCAATAGCCTGAATTCCATAGAAAATATAAAGTACAGGCAACAGGTAATGCAGGATTTTATAGAACACCGTGATTACGCAGATAAAATATATAACATCACCGTTTCATTCATAACAGAGGCACAGAAGCAATTTTTCTGGTTCAGCGATAACGCTTCACTGTCCATGCAGATATCTATAGGAATAATAAAACTGTTTTCAGAAAAGATTGCTGAGATCAGGGAAATAATAGGCAATATGATTGGGGAAGCAAAATCTACGGGATTAAAGAAATTTTACAGTACTGTATCTGATACATTTGGCCCGGAGTATATGGCAACAATACTGGAGAATCTTGAAAGGCTGCAGTTTAAAGACGGCATCACAATGAGCGTATCTCTGGGAATGGGCAACGAAGGGAAAGATTACATACTCCATAAACCGGATACGGGAAAAAAGAATATCAAACAGATCGTTGGTGATAAAATCGGGCAGCATTA
>JAKBQO010000110.1 GCA_021835185.1 Thermoplasmata archaeon | reverse complement strand
ACATGTGTTATTGATTCCCTTATAATCCTTTGTATTACTCCATATTGTTCCCTGAAAATATGAGTTTTCTGTTGAATCCACCTGCATGCCAGTATAATTGCAGGAATCTATTGAAAAGTTAGAGAAACTCAAGTTATTGGCATTGAATACCCTGATTCCCGTGGAGCATGCGACAATTTGCATCTCCTTGATTCTGATATCAGCGGCATGCTCAATGCTAAGCCCTACATTTCCTTTGTAGATATCTACTGTATCTATTGCAATATTGTACCCCCTGATTAGAATAGCGCTCATGGGTTCTTTTTCATAATTTGTTCCGGTATTGTATACCTTTAGATATCCCACATTAATGTTATTGTTTTTTCGACTATCCCCCAACGAGATTCCACTCTTTCCGTTTGAATTGGCAATTAAGTATTCTATGTCTGCATAGGGTTCAACCCTTATAAAAGGTTCAAATCCATCTTCAATATCATTAACAAGTATTGCCTTATTAGAGGAAATAAGCCGTGTGCCACTTCTTATAATTAAGGATTTTCGTATATGGTACTCACCAGATCCTAGTATGACGAATCCATCAATGCATGAATCTATAGCCTCCTGAATTCCGGAGGTGAGGGAATTATTATCTGGATTTACTATTGGCATAATATAGAATAATATATTGAATAATAATAATTTCTTTCCACTTGAACATCTTCTCCCCCTTAAACTATCGTAGTTTTTGTGTAGCGGAAATTAAAAAGACCGGTTCAACAATATTAATATACAGCAATCTGGATAAAGAATATTTATATTGAATATTTATTAGCAAACATGATGTCCACTGCTTCTTAAAAATAATCCCTTATGTTTAGTAATGTTTCATTGTCTCCGGGAACAGAAAAGAGCGTTCCCGTAAGCCTGTACTTTTTAAATTTCTTCATATAGAGGTGCAGATCTTCGGCTCTAACAGATGATTGGTTGATTTTTTCAAGTATATTTCCATTTTTTTGAGTTTTAACTATTATGTAGGGGATAAGTCGTTCCGTATTCATGCTCTCTAGAATTGAAAGATCGTCAAAATTTATCACAAGGAATAAATTTGCGTTTAGCTCCAACCTTCCGTTTATATCTTTTAAGGATTTTCTAAAGCTTAAAATTAAGCCAGATTCTACACCCCGGTGTCTGGCAAGGTTCATGGCATAGACAGAATCTAGATCATTTAACTCCTTACCATAACGTGGTTTGTCGCCCTGTGTAAATATGATTGATGCTTTTATTGCCTTAGCTGCTGTGATTATGGATCTTAATTTAAGCTCGTTTATATCCTTCAATCGCTGGTTAATAATAATGTCTTTTTCTGGAAATTGCCTCCTAATTATATAGCCTATGAGCTCGGGAGGCATGGTGGGATACCCAAGTGGATTGTCCGGTATATTGAAACCATCAAACATATCCATGTGCTCAATCATGCCTTTGAGACTCTCTAAGTTTCTTGAAGGGTATATTTCGGCATATATTTTCATTTATTACCATACACGTAATAAAATAAAGAGTTTTTTGTCCATGGCCTATAGAACCTGTAATATTAATTTTAAATTACCATGGCTAATTACGGGAGAATTTTAAATTTCAATCAAATTTTCGTCCCCCATTTTTTATACTATAATATAATCATATTTCCATGAGAGTGGAATACAGTTATGGAATTGTTGTATATTCCAGATGTAAGGATAAATATAATTTCCTCCTGCTGAAAAGAAAGGAAGGTTGGCTTGATTTTCCAAAGGGGCATATAGAAGAAGGAGAAACTGGAATACAGGCCGCGCTAAGAGAAACTATGGAAGAATCCGGTGTAAATTTAGTTCCAGAAAACCTTGTTCCATTTTTTCATTATGATATTACTTATTACTTTACCTTCAGAGGAACAAAAATATTGAAGCATGTGAGGATGTTTCTTTCCGAGGTATCTGCTGATATGGCTATAACTGTATCGCACGAACATAGAGGGTACATATGGCTTAATTATGATGAGGGTATGTCAATTCTTCGTTTTGCCAACCAAAGAAAATTGCTGGAATATGCAAATAACTATATTGTAAAACAGGATAAAATGAAAAAGTTGAATGATGAATACAGAGATATCCCCAAAAATAGAAAATGGGATCTGAGCACTGATTTTGTTCCTGGAGAGGGAAATTTGAATGCCAGAATATGCTTGATTGGACAAGCGCCAGGCAGGAATGAGGATATAATGAAAAGGCCTTTCGTAGGAAGAAGTGGGAAGCTACTTGATAGCCTTATTGAGGAAATTAACCTGAAGAGAGAAGACTGTTATATTACCAGCATTGTACAGTTTTTTCCACCAAAAAATAGAGCTCCAACAGATGAAGAAATATCTATTTGCAAACCATATTTTCTGGCTCAGATGGATATTATACAGCCAGAAATCATAGTCCTATTAGGTTCAGTGGCGGCACGGTCTCTAATATCTATTGACAGTGTAATGAAAGATCATGGCAAACTATTCAATGAAAAGTATTTTGTAACACTACACCCTGCTGCTGCATTGCGCAACCCTGCAAACTTGGAAATAATGAAGGCTGACTTTCAAATTCTTAAAAATTTTTTTAACGGATCCTCAGAAACTTAGTTTCCCTGCCATATAGCATATAGAGTGAGGAACCTGCGAATCCTGCCAGATAGACAATAAGAATAAAAAAGGCATATGTTTCTATGCCGGCATTTATAAGAACAAAAATAATAACAATATAAAGTGCATATCCTACGGATCTCACTGACCCTATTCCTCTACCTCTATACTTGCTTATAAAATTTTCTGGTTCCAGCAATTCTCTAGATCCCCATGCTATTTCACCAAATATTGAACTAATAGCAAGTATAGCTAAAAGGTAAAATAAATTTGATATGATTATGTTCAGAAATATAACGGCGAATACCCATGATGCCAGCATTCCAGTGAATCCAACCATTGCCAGAGTTTTTCTGCTGCTTTTTCCCATATAATATCCACCCAGAACACCAAAAACTGATTCGGCCAGAACAGAAAAGAAAATTATAACTCCTGTATACTGGGGAAAATGGAAAGGACCGAGAACCAGATCTGAAAATGCAAATCCTACTATTATGGCAATTCCCATGAATGAAAGTGCCAGAAATTTTATAGCATTGCCTGCAGTAATCTTATTATTTGTTCCTATTTTTGTTCCCAGTATCCATAATCCACTTTCTTCCATATGGTATCGTGCTATTATAGAGAGTATCCCCGATAATATTGCAATGATAATAAGCCACATTTTTTGAATGATAACCGATGAGGTAAAAACAAGAAACAATCCTGCTATCATAGTAATGCCTATATTAGCCAGATTTGATGATTCAATGATGGCAAATCCCCTATTTTTAAGTGGCAGATATTCAACCATGATTGCCAGTGAAAGTGTTTCATCGCCCCCAAGGCCAAATTCAGCAATAAATACAAATATTATTAGATAAATGTAATTGTATGATATTCCTATACCCAGAAGCCCCAGAACAGTGATACCGATTGTCAGTAGAAAAATATTCTTTCTTCCAAGGCGATCGGATATATAGCCCATCGCCATATTGCCTAGTAGAAGTCCCGCTGGCGCTGCCCCGATAATATAATAATATGAAAATTGTGGAACAAAATACCATGTTGTAATCAGTGGTGCAATTGCCAGGGTTATGCCCCACATAAAAAAGGAAGTTGATATAGCTATAAAGATAATCCAGTGTTCCCTGTTCCATGGTGTCTTGCTGATTTTTTCTGATACTTTACTGTATTCTACATTATCGTATTCCATTTCATTCCCTCCGCCAGTATTAACCGGATCAGGTTCATGGGGTCGATCCCTATCCTCTCAGCCAAAAAGCTCCCCCAGAATATTAATTAACTAAATTTAAGATAAATATTTAACCTTTGCCCGATGAAAATTTTATGTTTGGTAAGTTTTATACTATTAATTTCAACTCGTATCCGGCAATGGTTACTATTATCCCAACCGTAACCATAACTAATATCCAGAATCTGGCCCTGCCGGCAGTAGTTTTGCTAATGAATAATCCCAGAACGGCAAGAGAGGCATACGAAAGGAAGAGGGGAATTTCAATATTGTTCTTAATAATCAGCGATGAAGACAGTGGAATCAGTGCACCCAGAAAACCGAAAAAGGCTGCTATAAAGGCACCCAGCAGGGATTCAACGAATATTTCTATGCCAAGATGGCCCTTCAGTAGATAATTTGTAGATTTAAGGTTCAATTGCAATGCTGTCCTGTGCAGTTCTTCGTTCAGTCCGGCGTACTGAGCTATGAAGTAGCTGAAAGCCCCCGCAAATGCGGATCCGAATGAAATCTTGAAAGCCTCAAATAAATCGATAGTACTTTTTCCTATAATTCCCCCAGACGCAAGTATTAATGCTGTTATAATACCATCAGAAAGTCCTATGCTTACTGGAAATATGTATTTTTTATTCATTTTATGACGTGTTTTCCTGTAATGACTTCATCAATGGAATGTATTGCACAACCCATATCCTCTATTACCTTTATAAGATAATTATAATTTATGTTTATTCCCTCAACAGTAATACTTGTTCCCATTGTTTCCATATCCATCTCGGTAACAGTTATTTTAACCGCATCCACTCCCGGCACATCTTCGATGGAACCGGCAAGTTCTGTCAAAGTTGGTCTATTCAATCCCTTGTCAACATCCAGTAAAATTCTCCTCAGATTCATAAGTATTTCAAACCTCGAAGCATTGAGCCATCGGCTTCATTCTTCTCTATTTATATCAAATATTAAATGATGATTTATTAACCTTTTGCAATTTGATTATTTCCGTGTATAACCTGCATATATTTTTATATTAAATTGCATATCAAAACCAATGATTACCATTGCATTCGTCATACCTTCCAGCATTAATTATAATGGAGGCATAGAAAAAACAATTTCGCGTTATAATTCCTTTAAAACACCGAATTTTAGAAAAATAGTCCTTCAGGGTATACCCGCACATGGCACAGAGAATCTTTATGGAATCAGATCAGTTTACTCTAAATTGATAATAGGCACTTCGGGCAAAATGAATTTTGCCATAAGGTTAATGGCACCTATTATTCTCAAATTTGACAGGATAATGAATTTGACAATTATCAGAAACATTGAGAAGAATTCCAATATAATTTATCTGACAAATGATGATTACTATTATCTGTTTAAACATAATTCATTTTTCGTATGGAGTGAACACGGGAATATACCTTCAAACTATACAGGAGTAAAAATACTCAATAGTGCCATATCTGCCTTAATA
>JAKBQO010000109.1 GCA_021835185.1 Thermoplasmata archaeon | reverse complement strand
TGGGATTCCGGTGATACTGTCTGCAACTTCTGTATCTGCCTGTCCAGATCGGCTTTCTGATCATGTGAGGATACCCTTGCATAGATGAAAGACATCCTGTTACTTTTTATGCCGAGTATACGATTGATCTCGCTCTCAGGCACACGCCGGAAGTTGTTCGAGAGCCTGATGCACTTGATCTTGCCTTCCCTGTCCCACTTCCTGAGTGTGTTCGGATTGAGTTGGAGTATTTTACATGCATCCCTTATGGTATAGAGTTTTCCCATGATACTTATGACAACATATTACAAATATATATAATACTATTCATTAACTGCTAGAACCCTGCTTATAATTTCCTTAAATGACCTTGTTTTTGTTGATCTGGCTGGTATATGGATCTTAAGGGACAGTACATACATCATTATTGAAGAGGAAAATGCTATGAAAAAGAATATGAGAAAAGCGTATCTTACATTTATGGTCGACAATATCAGGCCTTCCACCAGCACCCCGAATATAAGGCTCAGGGATAAAGCTGAAGTGTATGCTGCTATATATCTGTCTCTTTTCTCCGGCGCGGCTATGGCATTTGTAATTGTCATCAGAAGCGGCTGCACCACTCCCATGGAAAATCCAGTTATACCGGAAAGGATAAGGACCTCGTAAATATTTTTTGAAAATATATACACAAATATTCCAATTGTCATAATGGCCAGGAATGCAAATACAACCTTTGGGGTCTTGTCAACACTAATTCTTCCGTTAACAAAAATATTGGATGCCATTGCACCAATTCCATAAAGGGTTGCAGTAAGACCTACGAAGAACACATCGGCATTTATGACATATTTTGTAAATATAGGGACAACTGTCATCAGCATATTTGTTGACGACCTCATTGTGAATGTTACAGATAAAAGCATGAGAAAATTAACCAGCACCATTGTATTTGCAGTTGTTTTCATATTATCCTAATTGCAAATGAATATTTAATCTTTGAAAATACGTTTTCTTATGAAAGTTTTTATTATTTCACGGTATAAACTTCTATGATAAAAAAAGTAGCAGTAATTGGTTCGGGAATCATGGGACAGGGCATAGCGCAGGTATTTATCAGGAATGAACTGGATACACTCCTTATTGATATAAATGACCAGATTCTAGAAAATGCAAGGAAAAATATCAGTGATGGTAAATTCGGACTGGCCAGGCTTGTGGAAAAGGGAACAATATCAGAAATCCAGAAAGCGGAGTACATGAAAAACCTTAAAATTTCTACAAATTATGGCATGCTCAGCGACAGGCATTTTGTCATAGAAGCTGTCCCTGAAATTATGTCACTGAAATTGAAAGTTATGGAAAGCATAGAGAAAAACATACCGGATGAATCAATAATAGCATCCAACACTTCGGGGATAATGATATCTGAAATAGGAATGAATATAAAAAACAAATCAAGGCTTATTGGAATGCACTGGTTCAATCCGGCACCTGTGATGAAACTCATAGAAGTTGTTAAAACCCGTTTCACCTCTGATAATACAGTGAATACTGTTCTGGAAATGGCAAGATCCATGGGCAAAGAACCTGTAGTAGTAAAGGATTATCCCGGTTTTTTCACTACTAACTTTGTTCATTCATGGCTGGTGGAATCCCTGCGGCTATATGAAAAGGGGATAGCCAGCAAGGAGGATATAGACAAAATGGTAAAACTGGGTTTTGGATTCCCCATGGGGCCGTTTGAGCTTATGGATACCATTGGCCTTGATACCGTGAAAGAGATAGGGGATTACCTGTATTCAGAAACTGGAGACGAAAAGAAGCTTCCACCACCAATGCTTAAGGAAATGGTTTATGCAGGATACAAGGGAAGCAAAAAAGTTAAAATGAACAGCAATGGGGGATGGTACGATTTATAATTTTATAAATTTGCTCTTATAACACGTAATGCATTGTTGAAGAGTACATCTTCTGAGTGGCTTCCTATCATATCTTTCAATTTTTCTATTGCGTTTATATCTGCGAATCCCTCGGGTGTTTTAGGTATACCCAGAAAATCGGTACCCAGGCTCACATGTCTCCATCCAAAATTATCTCCAAGGTACGTTATGCTTGCTATTATACCATCAATATCTGGTGTGATCAGGGAGTCCCTTATACCTGTTATCCCCATGACACCGTCAGTTTCTACTATTGCTTTTATTGATTCCTCATCAATATTCCTCTGATGGTTTTTCAACGCCTTAAAATTTGTGTGGGAATCCAGTACCGGCCTGGATGAAATTTCGCAGGCCTCCAGTATTGTTTTCTTTCCAGCATGGGCTAAATCTATAATTATTCCATGGCTATTGCAAAGTTTTATGAGGTCTTCTCCGTATCCTGTAAGCCCGTAATCCTTTTTTGAATAGCATGAAGATGCAAATTTTGTATCATAGTTCCATGTAAGTCCCAAATTTCTTAATCCCATCGAATAGAATAAGCCTATATCCTCAGGTCTATTGACTATGTCTGTCCCCTCCATGGATATGAGAAAATTAATTCCTTTGTCTATGCCTTCCCTGTCACGGAGAATATTTATGCCGTATTTTTCTGATAATTCCATGTAATAACTGAACTGCTGATAAGCTAATGTTATATTCGGTATTGATGTTCCATATACGTTTCCATACTGCATATTTACATGTGGAAAAACCACAGAGAAAATAATTGAACCGGGGAATGCCTTAAGCATATCAATTCCTGACTGCTCATTTCCATGTATGACATCCCTGTACATAGATGAATAGGCTATGTCCTCGTGCAAATCTATAAATTTCATAAAAATGGAATGTAACCCGTCTAATAAAATTATTCCTTTGTTATTTCATGGAAGAGGTGAGGCACAATTTCACTTATTATGCTGTAGGCTATTCCCTGTGCATCCTCTGATCCGGGAAGGGTAAATATTATTTTCTTTCGGTAAATAAATAGTGAAGCATCGGACAAATATGGAAATATACCTCCAGATTTCTCCCTGAAAAGTTGCCCGAATCCCGGCATTTCCTTTTCAGCAATTTTCCTGATAGCAAGGGATGTCCGATCCAGCCGTGATACCCCTGTACCGCCAATATAAATAAAAACATCAGTACTGTTATAGTATCCAAAGAATTCAGAAAGTATCTGTAATTCATCATCCTTTACCAGTGATCTTGAACAGTTGACACCAATAAACGATTCCATAGCATCTCCGGATCTGTCTGTTTCCTTTGTTCTGGTCGATGATACAGTTATTATTCTATATTGTAATCTGTATTCATGTTCCTCATGATGTATATGAATCACCCTTTCTCTTATACACAACATTAATATTGCCTATAGATGTGTTAGGATAATTTCCAGTCTCATCCTTTTCAAGGTATTTTACCATATCCCATATTGTAAGAAGTGCAACCTGCACACCGTTTATTGCCTCCATTTCCACTCCTGTTCTGTATATAGCCTTCACCCTGCATGTAACTATTATTTTTGCCTCATCAATTTCAAAGTTGAAATCTATTGACATTACAGGGACGGGATGGCAATAGGGTATCATTCCGGATGTATTCTTTACTGCCATTGTTCCGGCTATTTTGGCAGTCTCTATAGTGTCCCCTTTTTTTACCCGGTTTTCCCTGATTAGCTTTATCGTTTCCTTATTGAGCTTTATGGTACCGGTAGCCATTGCCTCCCTGCTAATAATGTTCTTGTCTGTAATATCTATCATAACATTAACATGCTGTTTTCATACTAAAATCTTTATGGCTTTACACAAAAATCTGGAGAAAGAAAGCCAGGGAGATTATGATATGAATGAATTCCAGAAAATACAGGAAGTCTTGGGTACAGATAATGCATAAACAGAATAAAGCAACAATTGTTACACCAAAAGCAAATATAAATTTATAAATGGATATTCTATCTCCTTTAATGAGTCTGACACAATCAATGGCAAGATACAAAAAGGCATATAAAAATTACAGGCATATTATGCTTGATATTGCTACAAAGAAAGAGCATATAAAAATAATAGCAAGAAATGGGAAAGATTCATTCTGGAACAGGCAAAAAACATATCTCTATGCCCTCTGCGTAGAGAACAGCCTTTGCAATGGAGATCTTGATTTTTTTACCTTTGAAAACTCTGTAGTTCCTGGATGCATGAATTTTAAGTACAAATCTGGCCAGCTATTTATGTGCAATATGGACCAGAACCATAACTTTCTCGGTACATTCGGTGCTAACGAATATGCATTTTTAAAGGTACCCGAAGAGATAGTTCTTGATATAGGCAGCAAAGTTGGGGATTCTCCCATATATTTTACATTGAACGGGGCTAAAAATGTCATAGCCGTGCCTGAAGCATCTTTTCATGAAATATTGTTAAAGAATGTAAAGGCAAATGACCTGGAAAATAGGATATCCGTATCCAGTGCAACATACTGTGGTGGTGAGAAAGACCTTTCTCTGAAAGAACTTGCAGAAAAATATAAAATAGACAGTGGAGTACTGAAGGTTGATGGAGAAAATTCCATAAAGAAGTTAATATCAGAAGACAATGAGGTCTTTAAAATCTTTAAAAGAATTCAGGTACTGTTTGAAGGATCACCAGACGACATTGAAAAGAAGCTGCAGGATGCGGGATTCAAGACACATATAGAGAAAAGGGCATTGAAGGATGGCACGGGTAACACAGGCTTTGTCTGTGCTGAATTATAATAATTTTTTATTTTAAGAAAGATTTTAAACTTATTGTAAATACACAGTTAATGACTGGCAAGAGAAGAGCCATTTTTGTAGATCGGGATGGAACATTGAATTATGATAAGGGATACACTCATAAACTATCAGACCTGAAGATATATGATGATATTATACCTCTCCTGATGGACTATTATGAAAAAAATTTCCTCATCATTGTTATAACAAATCAGTCCGGAATAGGAAGGGGATACTACACCGTCGATGAAATGGAATCATTCAACCGGGAAATCGCAAAGGAACTGATATTCAAAGGTATAAAGATAGAGGATTTCTTTTACTGTCCCCACACACCAGATCAGGGATGCAGATGCAGAAAACCGGAGACTGGACTAATTGAGGAAGCTGCTATAAAATATGATATTGATATAAGCAATTCGGTTGTCATTGGTGACAGGGAAAGCGTGGATGGGGAAATGGCCAGAAAACTTGGAATGAAATTTATAAAGGTGCACGGATATGATTAATTTTTAATTATGTCAAATGCCCTGTTTTCAGGCTCACCAGAAGCTTTCAGAATATAATCAACATAGAGCCTAGCAGATTCCTGGTCTCCGTCCTTCAGGAAAACTATGCCCATCCCGTTGCTGCCGGCATCATAATACCTGAAAAAGCTCCCCCAAAACTCATTCTCAAATACCGGTGACCCATTCTGTGATAGTGGAATAAGATCGTTGACAGAATTGATAATCAGAAGCGGGTTGCGAAGTGATTCCGTTCCTGTAACCAGTGAAGCCCATAGTTTAGAT
>JAKBQO010000108.1 GCA_021835185.1 Thermoplasmata archaeon | reverse complement strand
ATACTGCTATACCATTTATAGTAGCCCTGGCTATACTCACACTGTGGAAAGTTAAGGAATCCAGATACAGAAGGCCTGATGTTAAGGTAGACTATGTAGGAGCTATAGCACTCGGTGTGCCACTGGCATTAATAGTCCTGGCAATGTCAGAAGGTTCATCATGGGGATGGCATTCATTACTATTCCTGGGCATGGCCATAACAGGTATTGTACTGCTTATTCCTATGTTTATATACGAAAGGCATTATTACCACCATGGTGGAGAAGCCATATTCGATATGAAATTACTATCAAAGAGGAATGTGCTTATTGCAAATATTTCACTTACGATATCAGGAATAGGAATGTATCTGTCAATGCAGGCATTGTCATACCGCTTTGAAACACCGGAACCATACGGATTTGGCTTTTCTATACTGGAAACAGGAATTTCAATGGTGGCATTTGCTGCAGGAATGATAGTATTTTCCATTGTAACCGGAAAACTTATTTCCAGGACTGGAATAAAACCGCTGGCAATAGCAGGATCAATTGTTTCAGCAATAGGATTTTTCATGCTCTCAGCATCCCCGGGGCTTGTTATGACACTTGCCGATGAAGCCATAATAGGGTCAGGAATGGCAATAATGAATGCTTCAATTATCAACCTCCTTGTATTATCGGTAGAAGCAAGGGATATGGGGCTTGCCACATCTATGAACAGCACATTCAGATACATAGGAAGCAGTATAGGGGCTCCCATAGCAGGAACAGTACTTTCACTGTATACTGCAGTTGACGTTGTACATTCTGCTACTGGAAATGTGATATTTTCCTTCCCTGATGCGACTGCATTCAAATATGCATTCATGATAGGTGCCTTCACATTCGTGATTTCTGCATTTGTAGTACTCCTGTCAAAGGAGGTTCTTGGAAGGAGGATGGAAGTTGTGAAAAAAAGCACCGTTACTCCTTCTGAGGAGTAAGTTTTTTAACTTTTTTAATTTCTAAAATAGTTTAGTTATTTTATTAAATTTTATATTGAGTTATAGCCACATAATTTATATTTCTGTAAATTTAATTAACCTTTTTACATTACACATCTATGGCTACAGTTTCTGCTAATAAATCCATAATATTCGATCTCGATGGCACAATATGGAATTCAATAATATACAGGATAAAGGCATGGCAGCTGGCGTTTAAAGATTACGGAATAGATACGGACCCTGAAGTAATTCGCCTGATGATAGGCTATCCTGGCTCCATGCTGATTAAAAAAATGAACGCACGCGACCCTGCAATAGAAAAAAGGGAAGAGATGTATTTCGAAAAAATGCTGCCGGATGTTAAATTTTATCCGGATGTGGAAGGTACATTCTCACAGCTTAGAAATATGGGATTTAAAATTGCAATAGTTACCTCATCCAGAAGGGATATGATTGAAAAAATCAATGTCCATGCAGAAGCTATAGTAACCATGGATGATGTGGAAAAAGGTAAACCAGACCCTGAGCCATATAAGAAGGCTATCAAAATTATGGATGGCACACCGGAAAGAACAATAGTTGTGGGGGATATTGACAATGACCTTGTCCCTGCTAAATTGCTGGGATGCGTAGCGGTTCTGGTTTCACATGGGACTCAAAAACGAGCAGAACACAAGGATTATGAAATATCCGAAATAGGTGATATTATAAAAATAATTGAAACGCTAAAATGGCGGTGAAACCCTTACAACTAAACACAGGCCTCCTGCTACAGTGAGTGTTTTGGCCTTCTAGATTAGTTCTGATAATTTTTTCAAATCCATAAGTTCTGTACACCATAAAACAATATTGGTATCCCCTTCAGGAGAAATATGAAATAAAATAATCCTTTATGTTCCCAAATTATTGATATTTTGTACAACCATGAGACAGGTAAAAAGCCTGAACATAGAGATAATATTAATAATAATATCATATTAAGTTAATTGAGATGGTCACTTATCTAGACGAAGACGAATATGCGAGATGGATGTCTAATGCAAAATATACTTTGAAGTCTGCAGAAAATGATAAGTCAGCGGAATTTTATAACTGGGCATGTTTTAAAGCACAGCAGGCTACTGAATATGCAGTTAAAGCGTACATAAGAGGTACGGGAAGCGATTCATTTGGACATTCAGTATCCTTATTATTAAATAAAGCAGGGTTTGATAAGAATTTAGTTAATATTGCCAAGGTTCTAGATAAGTATTATATACCAACCCGATACACAGATGCCTGGACAGAAGGTGTGCCTGAAGATTATTATACACTCGATGAAGCAAATGAAGCCATAGCTAATGCAGGAATAATAATAGAGGAGGTAGAAAGCAAATGGAAATCATTGAAAAAAGAATAAAGGAGAGGAATAGTGTAATAAATCAATCAGGCGAGTATGCAAAAACCCTTGACTTTAAATGTACTGTGATATTAATAGGCTCCTACGCCCGCGGAGATTTCAATTTGTGGAGTGATATTGATATATTAATTATAGGGCATTTTGATGCTAATCCTTTAAAAAGACTAAAAAATATTGATTTTCCTGCGGGTTATGAAACTGTATTGTTAACTCCGGATGAAATAAAAAAAATGGCAGGTAAGAATAACAAATTTATAAAGGATGCATTTAGCCAGGGAATAGTATTGAGGGATGATTTTGGAATTGCCAATATTAGTATTAATTCACGGTAAATTTGTTATATATACTATATAGCTATAAATTACAATTGCATTAGATAATAAGTGTTGCAATGGTAACATGATAAAAATTTATTTCATTCTGATAAAATTATAGAACGCCAGCTTTATATATTGTAAACTGGTAAATAATGATATATTCACCACATTAATATTTTTTCCTTTGTAGAGGATGGTAACCCGAAAGTTTTGCAGAAATCCGGATGGTTCCATGGTGGAAGTTCAGACCTTACAGAGCCTGGTGAATGCGGGTCTATGGTCGCAAGCCTTCTTGCTTCGTTATCCCTAATTTTAGTCCTCCAGACCTGCCCCCATGATATGAAAAATCTCTGCTCAGGTGTTAAACCATCTATTTTTATGTTCTTAGCCGGTTCAGCCTTAAGCCTTTTCTGCAGTGCCTCATAGGCTATCAAAACGGCCCCAAGGTCAGCAATGTTTTCACCCAGGGTTAATTTCCCATTCACGTTCAGGCCCGGGAGGATTTCCACGGAGGAATAAAGTTTGACTACTTTTTCAGCCATCTCATCGAAACGCTTCTTATCCTCGTCTGTCCACCAGTTCACCATATTTCCATTTTCATCGAAATGGCTTCCCTGATCATCGTATCCATGTGTTATTTCATGTGATATTACACCACCGATTCCACCATAGTTTACCGCATCATCCATTTCAGGGTCAAAAAATGGCGGCTGCATTATTCCTGCAGGGAATACTATTTCATTGCCCATGGGATTGAAATATGCGTTAACCGTGGGAGGGGTCATGTACCACTCTGTTTTATCCACCTTGGTTCCAATTCTTTTGAGCTGCCTGTTCAGTTCGAATGATGCTGCACGTTCAACATTGCCTATATAGTCATCTGGATTAATTTCAATGGAAGAATAATCCTTGAATTTTTCAGTATATCCTATTTTGGCATTGAATTTGGAGAATTTTAGCAAAGCTTTTTCCCTTGTTTCCTTACTCATCCAGGGATTGTTTTCCAGCCTTTCTTTAAAAATGGCTTTTATATCATTGACCAGTACGGTTATTTTTTCAACAGCTTCCTTTCCGAAATGCTTATCAACATAAACCTGCCCCAGAGAGTCACCAATAGAGGCATCTACTACATTGACTACCGTTCTCCACCTTGGAGCTATCTTTTCCTGCCCTAGCAGTGTTTTCTTGAAAAAGTTGAAGTTCTCATCAACTGCTTCCTTATGCAGAAACATTGCGCTGCCGGCTAATACCTTCCACTTTAGATAGGAAACAATATTTTCAATTGCTGTATTTTTCAACAATGCACCTGCCTGTTCAAAGAATTCCGGTGCATCTATTATGGCATAATTCATATTGCCTGAACCGATTATTTTAAAATACCGGTCAAAGCCTAGTTCCGGGAATTTCTGGAAAAGTTCCTCCATACTATATTTGTTGTATGCCCTTTCTACATCCCTTAAATCAGTTTTGCTCCTGCTAAACTTAGCCAGTTCTGTTTCCAGTGAAACAACTCTCTCTGCCGTATTTTCTGCATCATTCTGAGTATAGCCATATAAGGTAAACATCCTGGCTATATGCTTTTTATATGCATCCAGGATTGGTTTCATCTGTTCGTTTAAATAATAATCCCGATCGGGAAGAGATAGCCCGCCCTGGCCAATATATAGTGAATATATTTCTGCATTTTTTGCATCCTCTGCACTTCCTATATCGAAGGGAATCTGGACGCTTTTCATGGTTAATTCAGCGAAGAGTTCGGGAAGTTTTTCCTTTGTAGCATTATTAATATTATCCATCTCGCCCTTTATCGGGCTGAATTTTAATTTTTCTAACCTCTCTGTATCCATAGCGGATGCGTAAAAATCGCCAAGCTGTTTTTCCATGTTATTGTGGGAATTCTTTTGAAGATCTTCAAGTATGCTTCTCAGTATGTACATATTTTTTTCGTAAAGCATGTCGAAAGCCCCATATCTTGATCTATCTTCGGGTATAGTTGTCTCTTCAAGCCATTTCCCGTTGCAATATCCATAAAAATCTTTTGCAGGATTTTTAGACCTATCTATATATTTGACCGAGAAACCTATATCTCTTTTTAAAATACTTTCAGCTTCTTCCATTCCTTCCTATAACAGGCTTTTATAAAAATATTTGTTAACCGTATGGTATAAGGCTAGTTTTCCCATCCAAAGGATATAGCTACTGCCTGTTTCCAGCCAAAATATCCTGAGTGTGCACCTCCAGAACTATTATCAGGAGAAAACTTTCTTTCAGTCGATGACATGGCACCCAGCTGGTCCAGCTTCCAGAAACCTGATGCAAGCCCTGCTATATATGCAGAACCTGTAGCTGTAATTTCAGTGGTATTAGTTTTTATAATATTTAAGCCGGAAAGATTTGACTGGAGTTGCATAAGAAATTGGCTGCGGGTCAATCCCCCATCCACCTTTAATTCCTTCACCGGTGTTACTTTTTTAACTTCCTGCAAAACGTCCTCTGTCTGGTAAGCTACTGATTCGTATGCCATCCGTGCCATCTCATTCCTGCCGGTGGAATGGGTCAATCCAACAATAGTTCCCCTGGCCGTAGGATCCCAGTATGGAGAGCCAAGCCCTGTAAAGGCAGGGACAAGGTATGCATTGGAACTGTGCGCCTTCAATGCCATTTCTTCCAGTTTATCGTAAGATTTCACATTAAGAATATTCTTCATCCAGTCAATAGAAGAACCCGCACTGAAAATGCTTCCTTCAACAGCGTAACTGACTTTTTTATATTCTAACCCGTATGCTATAGTCCCGATCAGGGAACCGGTTGCCGGGATGTTATTTCCTGTGTTCGCCAGCAGA
>JAKBQO010000005.1 GCA_021835185.1 Thermoplasmata archaeon | reverse complement strand
TGTGGAGGTGACCCAGAAAATTATCTTAAAGCATATCTAAAGGGTCTTTATTTTGATTTAGACGAAAAGGATGAGATAAAGCTTATTTTTTCACCAGAAAAATTTCCTTTTAACAGGGAAAAATTTGCCGAACTGGTTAAGGCAGCCAAGTTAAATCTTGTCGATTTCAAAGAGACTAAAAAGGAAAAGGATATTATAATCAGGAAATAATTTACAACTTTCCTGTTTCACTCCCCAATTTGCTCGCAATTTTGTATAGAAATAGGTGGTCTTCTGCCCCCTGTATTATTCCGTAGCACTTTTTTTCATCAAAGCTTATCCTATGAATCTTCAATCTGTTGTATTTCATCTCACTTTCTATAAATTCTTCCCCAAATGAAATTTTCTCCTTAAAAATTTCTGTTTGCTGGCTTATTTCAGCGTCAATAACAAAGTTTGCATCATATGGTATGATACCAGAACGAAATCTATTCATATTATCATAGTTCAGAATAAATTTTTCCTTATCCTCCATGTGGAAGGAAGCTGCGAGTATATATTTTATTGAGCATGTATTGAATATGCTTACTCTTACATTTCCTTTTTTTCCCTTAAAATAATTCTTGTCAGCAATGAAAATATATGCTTTTTTATTTCTAATTTCTATCCTGTTGAATCCAAGATGTCCGTAACTGTCATATACAAATCCCAGTGCAAGATAATCCGTCTTATTCACAACATCATGGAATAAGGGGAGTGATCTGGACCCATGAAAAATGTGCTTAAATTTCTTACCATCTATTGAATATTTATTTTTTCCTGTAATATTGTTAACAAACTTTATTTTCTCTATGCATTCATCCACACTGGAGTCCACGAAGAGGTCAGTATAAACCTGCCATCCATTAGCTATTATAGAATTCATGGCGGTAAATAGAATGTGTTTAGTTAAACCTTTATGTCAGGCTGGAGATTTTAACGTTGATGTGCGATTCTAGAGGCAATAAAACTTATAACCATTCATAGTATTATAGTAGGATACTATGGATAAAGCTATGGATAATTATGATGCATCACAAATACAGATTCTCGAGGGGCTTAAGGCAGTAAGAAAATTGCCTGGAATGTATATAGGTTCAACCGGACCTGACGGGCTCCATCACATGGTATACGAGGTTATTGACAACTGTATAGACGAGGCTATGGCTGGCTACGGCTCCGATATAAATATAGTAATATATAAAGACGGATCTATATCCATTGAAGACGATGGCAGGGGAATACCAGTTGATATACATCCCAAATATAATAGGCCTGGCCTTGAAATAGTTATGACAGAGCTTCACAGTGGAGCAAAGTTTGACAAGAAAGTATATAAAGTAACAGGCGGGTTGCATGGCGTTGGTGTCCACGTCGTCAACGCATTGTCCGAGTACTTAATTGCTCTTATAAAAAAAGGGGGTAAGATTTACTATGAGAAATTCAAAGAGGGAATTCCAGCTACTGGCCTAAAGACGATGAATGTATCCGAAAAATCTAGCGATCCAGAAATCAGCGATATAGATATAAAATATCCGGAACATGGGACAATTATAAAGTTCTATCCGGATTCGACAATATTCGACACAATTGATTTTTCATATCAGGTTATTTCACAAAGAATAATGGACTTAGCTTTTCTTAATTCCAACATAACAATAGAACTTACGGACTTAAGATCAGGAAAACACGAAAAATTCCATTTTGATGGTGGACTGACAGAGTACGTCCAATTTCTTGATCAGGGGAAGGAAGTTGTAAACAGGGAACCTATTTACTGCCATGAGGAATATAAAGAGTATATCGTTGAATTTGCATTACAATACATCGATGGAGTAACCGGAACCGAGGAAAGCTTTGTGAACAACATAAAGACACCAGAGGGCGGTACCCATATGACAGGATTTCATACGGGAATTTCTAGAGCCGTGATCGAATACGCCAAGTCAAAAAATCTGATAAAAGGTGTAAGTGCACTGACTGGAGATGATACCAGGGAAGGCCTTACTGCTGTATTACATGTTAAAATGTTCAACCCACAGTTTGAGGGGCAAACAAAGGAAAAACTTGGCAATTCCGTAGTGAAAAGCATTGTATCATCAATTGTTGAGAAATATCTCAAGGATTATTTTGAATCATATCCTCCAATTGCAGATACGATAATAAAAAGAGTTCTGGCGGCTGCGGCGGCAAGGGAAGCATCCAGAAAGGCTAAGGAACTTGTTAGGAGAAAAACTGCTTTGGAAGGCAGCACATTGCCGGGAAAATTGGCGGATTGTTCATCCAATGACTCCGAAAGGACTGAGGTATACATAGTGGAAGGAGATTCTGCCGGTGGTTCTGCAAAGCAGGCTAGAAACAGGGAATATCAGGCCATCCTTCCATTAAGGGGAAAAATATTGAATGTTGAAAAGTCAAATGATAATAAAGCGCTTGAAAATGAGGAAATCAAGAATCTCATTACCGCAATAGGCACCAATATAAAGGATAAATTTGATATTAAAAATCTCCGTTACGGAAAGATAATCATAATGACTGATGCCGATGTGGACGGAGCACATATAAGAACACTCCTTCTCACATTCTTTTACAGGTTCATGAACGAATTGATTCAGGAGGGGCATGTGTATTTTGCCCAGCCACCACTGTTTAGGGTACAGAAAGGAAATGATATTGCATATGTTTTCAGCGAGGATGAAAAAGAGAAGGCAGTGGCAAGAATGGGAAAGAATGTAGTGATACAACGGTTCAAAGGTCTTGGAGAAATGAATCCAGAACAGCTCTGGGAAACCACAATGAATCCTGAATCCAGAAAGCTTGTCCAGGTAACAATAGAGGATGCATTATATGCGGACCAGCTTTTCAATATACTTATGGGGGAAAAAGTGGAGCCAAGAAGGAAATTCATAGAGGAAAATGCAAAATATGTTCAGAATCTTGACATATAGGTGAAATAAATGTTATTAAGGCCAATTGAAGAAGAAATTAAAACATCGTATCTCGATTATGCAATGAGTGTAATAGTTAGCAGAGCAATTCCCGATTTTAGGGATGGTCTAAAGCCAGTGCAAAGGAGAATAATATATTCCATGTACGAACTTGGGGTTACCCATGAGAAGCCGTATAAAAAATCCGCCCGTATAATAGGAGAAACCATGGGTAAATACCATCCTCATGGCGACTCTTCTATATACGAAGCCCTAGCCAGGATGGCACAGGATTTCTCGTTACGTTACCCACTTATAGATGGACAGGGAAATTTCGGATCCATAGATGGAGATGCCCCTGCAGCTATGAGATATACCGAAGCCAGGCTTGGTAGAATGGCCGAGGAAATGGTCAGGGACATAGAAAAGGAAACGGTTCCATTCAGCCCTAACTTTGATGGTTCCCTAGATGAACCCGTGTATTTCCCTTCAAGGATACCTCAGCTTCTGATAAATGGTACATCTGGAATAGCCGTAGGAATGGCTACCAATATGGTTCCACACAACCTGTCCGAAATCTCAGATGCCATAATGTATGGAATAGACCATCCAGAATGCAATGTAGAAGACTTGCTTAAATTTGTTAACGGTCCAGATTTTCCAGGAGGCGGAGTGCTTTATAGGAATACCGATTTGCTCAATATTTATAGAACAGGACGTGGAAAGGTATTCTGCCAGGGGGAAATAGACGACGAGGAAAAGAAAAAAATAATAATAAAAACCCTACCATATGGAGTTAACAAAGCTCTGTACATACAGAATGTTGCAGAACAGGTCAAGAATGGAATAATAAACAACATATCTGATATAAGGGATGAAAGTGACAGACACGGTATAAGAATTGTAATAAAGGTAAAAAATGATGAAAGTAAAGCTCTAACTATAAACCAACTATATGAACACACACCACTGGAAACTACAATAGGCGTCAACAACCTTCTTTTACTGAATAACGAACCAAAGGTAATGGCACTGGATGAGATGATTCTGGGCTTTATTAATTTTAGGCTTGAGATCATAAAGAAACGTTCTGTATTTGAAGTAAACAAGCTGATGGATAGAGAACACATACTTTCTGGATTGGTAATTGCCCTTGAAAATATAGACCTTGTGATCAAAATAATCAGATCATCCGATACCGGTGAAATAGCTAAAAATTCACTGATGTCACAATTATCTCTTTCAGAGAAACAGGCAGTGGCTATACTGGATATGAGATTGCAGCGCCTTACAGGCCTTGAAATGCGAAAAATAAAGGATGAATTAATCAGTATCAAGGAAAATATAACAAGGCTGAATGAGATAATAAGAAATGAATCGGCTAGACGGGATGTTTTAAAACAGGAAACTCTGGAAATTAAAAAGCAGTTTGGGGATGACAGGCGAACAAAGATTCTCAACAGAGATATCAATGAGCGAAATGATGAGGACCTCATTCCCAATGAGGAATCAATAATGATCCTCAGCGAAAATGGATTGTTGAAAAGAGTATCCTCAGAAGAGTACAATGTTCAGAAAAGAGGTGGAAAAGGTATAATTACTGCAACCAGGAAGGAAGATACAGTACGGAGCATACTTTCCTGCATGTCCCACGATATGATATATTTCTTTACAAATACTGGGAGGGTGTTGAAGACTAAGGCATATACAATAGAGAAAAAATCCCGGACGTCTCTTGGAAGTGTTGGGGCTACATTCCTTAAAATGAATGAAAATGAGAAAATCAAGCAGATTATGAAATCACCCGACAGCTCACAGAATTTTCTTATAATAATAACTAAGAAAGGTTTCATTAAGAGAACGCCTGTAAAAGAAATACTTGATATGAGGGAATCTGGTTTGAAGATTATAAAGCTCGATGAACAGGATGAGGTTGTATCTGTTATGGATCTTGAAAGACCATCAAAGATATTTGTTGCAGCTAGCAATAATAAGGCTGCGGTATTCCTGAGCGATGAGGTTTCTGTTACTGGTAGAGCTTCAAGAGGAGTAAAATCTATGAGGCTCAATGGTGCTGAAGTAATAAACTCATTCCTTGTTGATGACAGTGATACTGTAATGAGCATAACTGAAAACGGAATTGGGAAAAGGACAAAAATAACAGATTTCTCAATACACCATAGGGGCTCATCAGGAAATCTGATCTTTAAGGAGAATGAAAGGACAGGATCACTGGTGACAGCATTGCCTGTAGGAGATTCTCAGGAAGTTCTTATAGTGACGAGAAACAACAAGACAATCAGGTTGAATTCTGATGAAATAAAAATACAATCCCGTGTCACATCTGGCGTAAAGCTTATAAACGTAGGCGACGACGATCTGGTTGTTGCAGCATCCGTACTATAAAATTTTATATTAATTATTATAATATTACTAATAGTACTATATTATTTATTACTAAATTATTTATTAATATTGTTACCGATATATATATATTCATACGTTTATATCATTATGAATAGAAAGAAGGTAATAATAGGTGTGTTAATGGCAGCAATATTTGTAATGGTGGCTTTTATTCCTTTAGCAAATAATATTCCCACTGATAAAGGCAATACAGGTGTTAATAGTATTTCACCCCAGATTGCCATAAGCAAATATGTTATAAACAAATCTCCTGCTGCAAAGGGCAATATAAATTCAAACATATCAAATAAAATAGCAATATCATTTTCCACCTGGTACATAAAGAATCATGCTCAGGACAAACTCCCTCCAATATCATCAAAAACTGGATCTATGCTATTCAGAGAATATCTTAACCAATCAATAGCAGGAAAGGCATATATTATGAGACTTACAAATATTGAAAAATCATCATTCAATTACAGCAACAGAATGGCAGTGAATTCTGTTGAATCAATCCTGCATACTGGACATAACGTTCCATCTAAAATACAAACTGGCAATTCAACTTCTTATGTTATTAACATAAGGCCAGACCTTCCTGGTGGTGTAACATCAGACAGTGGAAGCTGGGTAATGGTCTCTATTAACTATTTTGTATATCATGCACCGTGGTGGCTTGGCGGGTGGACATACACATACGGTGAACATGATGTTATCAACATGCTGTATGGCGGAAGTTCAGCTCAAAAATTATATAATAGCATTGAACACGATTTAACGCTTGCAGGCATTGCTGATATTTTAAGTGGAGTATTATATACTGTATTTGCAGCAGCCTTAACGTCGGCTGTTCCCTCAGCGGGCGCGTCACTTTTAATCGCAGGTATAGTAGCGGCAGTATTGCTTGCGGGTGCTGGCTTATCAGCATTGATATTGTCTAATGATTATACAAAATTATACGAATCAACATACGCTAATGAGCCTACTGGAAATAAATATATATGGAACTATCTGAATATAGATTATTATTATCCAAACAATCCTGTCACATCAGTTGATTCTTCCATAGGATTAGAGGGAAAGCTGTCAAATGGCAACTCAATGACCATTATACCAAACATCGCATTTGGATATAGTTTCATCGTAAATCCAACTGCGGGTTTATCATGGGAATTACTGGTGAGCGACTATTCCGAATGGGCACACGCTATAGCCAATAAAATAGGCACAAACAATTGGGGGTCTAACTAACTATGTATAATTTTTCATCTAAAATATATCTTTATATTTGTATTTTGGTATTTGGTTTTGCCATAACTCTTCTAATCATAAGATTTTCGGTTAATTGGCATAATAAAAAATATTCTGATTTTAGAAAGTCATTTTTGCTAGTCGATGGAGTGGTATGGTTAATATTCAGCTTTATTTTCTTGTTTATTTATCTCCTTAAGTATTATATGTATATAAGTATAATAGTTGCTATAGGTTTACTCATATCTTCTCTCTTGGGGTTCAAAATCTACTCTACCTATTTTAAAAAAGGCAAATATATTGGAAAATAATATAATTATATTCCTTTGCACATTCCTTCTCTCCCAGATTTCGTTGAGAACTTCCAACTTCAAATGTTACTGGCAAAATCACCACGGGCTTGAATTATACAAGATCAGAGGTGATCTATCCTTCATCCTAAGCCATCTGACTTTACGGATACCGGTCCGTATGAAGCAATACGCAATTTTATGTAATACGCCAGGAAAACAAGAAAAAATTTATAGAAATCCTCTGTGGATCAATTCAAATATATAATATTGTATATTTTATTTAATAGCCTGACAATATACATGTTACTGAATGATAATGTCCCTGCTTTCGATCCATAAACATTCATAACTTAAATTTTAAGGCTTAAAAATTATTTAATAATCCCTTTTATGATAATTGCCTGTATTACGTCTCGACCGGGATTCATTTCCCCTTCTGGGTGGTGCTCTTCTCTCCCTTCCCTGTGAGGGTCTTCTGGGTCTGCTATGGTAATCTGGTTCTCTGGTAGTTTCTTCGTTATCTCTAAACTGTGCTATAAGATGCCCGTAATTTATATCCGTATATTCGGTTTCAAGATTCACATCTATTTTCTCCATTTTTATCTTGTTTCTTCTCTGTATGCTCTGTATAAGACTTTTCTGATCTGCGTCGAAAATAGTCATGGCTCTACCGTTCTTGCCCATTCTGCCTGACCTTCCAACTCTGTGTGCATAGGTTTCAGTGCTATCAGGGGCATCGAAATTTATTATATCCGTTATGTTTGGAATATCTAGCCCACGTGCTGCCACATTGGTTGCAACCAGAATGCCGGAGTCCATATGCCTGAAATCGTTTATAGACCTCTCACGGGCATGTTGCTTCATTCCTCCATGAATCAGTATATTGTTAAATCCAGATCTCGATAGTATAAGATTTAACAGATCACCTGACCTTTGGGTCTTCACAAAAACTATGGCCTTTCTGGAATCGTAATTATGGATATATGACATTAAGGTGGAGAACTTGTCAAATTTCTCAGACATGGTATAAAGATGATGGATGGATTCCGGTATTACCTCTTCTCCACCAGCACTAACAAATTCAGGGGATTTCATAAAGTTCTTAGCTATGGTTTTAACTTCAGATGGTAATGTCGCAGATAATAATATGGTCTGCCTGTCTTCGGGGGTATATGATATAATTTTCTTTATGTCATCTATAAATCCCATATCCAGCATCAGATCAGCCTCATCCAGTACAAGATATTTAACATGATCAAGTTTTAGATATCCCTGGTTATGCAAATCTAATATCCTGCCTGGTGTTCCCACAACTATATCTGATCCAGGAAGTTCGTCAACCTGTTTGTTTATTGATGCCCCTCCATAGACTGTTGTAGATTTGGTATTAGATGGTTTCCCGAATCTTGTTGCCACCCTGTATGTCTGTAGCGCCAGTTCTCTTGTTGGCAATACTATTATGGCCTTTATATTCTTTCCTTTCATTGTTTCTATTGCATTCATAACCGGCAACAGATAAGCCGCTGTTTTTCCAGAACCGGTTTTGGATCGGATAATGACATCCTTTCCGCTAAGTACAACAGGGATTGCCTTTTCCTGTATTTCTGTTGGTTCCGTAAACTTCATTAAGCTTAATGATTTCTTTAAATTTTCAGATATATTCATATTTTCAAAACTAGACAATTTTAACACTTCTTTCTATATATGATATTACGATATATAGTTAATTATATCGATATGACTACAATCTAAATTCATGTATAGTCATTTCTGTTCACTATATTTTTCGGAGTGCCATGTAAATAAGCCAGAACATTGTCAAATGCCCGCTCTACTGGAACCATCATGAAGTTTTTTGAAAGTCCGGCAACATGTGGTGTCACAATAACGTTTTCTGGAATACTGCCTGTAATTTCTGGTTCTCCCCACCAGACGTCAGTAAGAAACCATTTATTTTTGTTTTCGTTCAAGAATTGTATCATGCCATCTCTGTCTACTATTTCAGACCGTCCAACGTTCACTATTATATCTCCCTTAACCATGGATAGAAAATTATAATCCACCATTCCTCTTGTATATCTGTTTAATGGTAGCGTTATTGCCACTATATCAGAATTCCTGGCAACATATTCACTGTCCTTTGTGAAAATGTCCAGTTCAGGATCTGTTCTTTCCGTTCTTCCCAACCCAATTGTGTGCATTCCAAAGGCTTTGGCACGTTTGGCAATTTCTCTCCCAATGCCGCCGTAGCCAAGAATTCCAATGGTTTCACCATAGAGTGAATTACCAGGTTCTCTTTTATATACCCTATTCTTTATATTTGCATCCGATTGGCATATATTTTTGTATTTTGCCAGAATCAACGCAAAGGCATGTTCGGCCACCGGTATAGACCATGCGTCGGCATTGCTGCATATCTCAATTTTGCTGTCAATGTTCTTGAAGTCCAGATGGTTAACACCTGCCGATATGCTCTGCATGAACTTTGTTTTTTTCCCCGGAACAGGTTTTCCTGCAAATACCACTATTTCGGCATCATCTGAAAATCCCCTGACTATGCTGCATCCTGTCCTTTTTTTCAGATCCTCTATAAAATTGTCTGGTATGGACAATCCAGAAAAGTTAGCTTGAAGGCTTATTATCATGAAACTTTAGCCTAAAATGTTATTAATAGTTTACCGGGCAAACTAATATTTTTATGGCATAATTAATCGGCAATTGCTATAATATGAATTCTGGTTTATACGTAAAGTATTAATAATTAACTTATATATAATTTTATGATAATGAAAGATTCTGAGAGAACAGAATACTTTGACAAAATCGCCATAGAAATCTCAAAAAAGTATAAGGGCAAGATACAGACAATATCAAAAGTTCCCATAACCGGTCTGCAGGACTTTTCTTCACTGTACACACCGGGTATAGCTGCAGTTTCAAAAAAAATACAGGCTGAAAAGGAATTAGTTTATGATCTGACCGGTAAATGGAATTCTGTGGCGATACTTACTGATGGCACAAGAGTGCTCGGAATAGGAAATGTGGGGCCGGAAGCCGCCATACCTGTAATGGAAGGAAAGGCGCTGCTCTTTAATTATCTGGGTGGTGTAAATGCCATTCCAATACCCCTTGTTGTAAACAACAACGATGAATTTATTGCAGCTGCAAAGGCAATACAACCATATTTTGGAGGATACAATCTTGAAGATATACAGTCACCCAGATGTTTTTTCCTTCTGGAAAGCCTCCAGAAATCAATGGAGATTCCAGTGTGGCATGATGATCAGCTGGGCACCGCATCTATAATTCTTGCAGGAGCCATAAATGCCTTAAGGGTTCTTAACAAGAAGAAAGAGGATGTAAAAATTGTATTCAACGGCGCTGGGGCTGCCAATATAGCTGCTATATACCTCTTCGAAGCTGCCGGTTTTGATAAGGGAAATATAATCGCAATAGATTCAAAGGGGATTATAGAGCCAGGCAGGGAGGATATTGATGCCTTAATGTTCAAAAACCCATGGAAATATAAAATAGCTCTTGGGACAAACAGAGAAAGGATTAAGGGAGATGCTGCTAACGCCTTTAAAGGCGCTGACATGGTAATATCGGCCTCAATTTCCCAGCCGGGAACGATCAAAAATGAATGGGTAAAATCCATGAACAAAGATCCAGTGATATTTGCACTTGCTAATCCACTGCCGGAGATATGGCCAGGAGAAGCCAAGAAAGCAGGTGCCAGAATTGTAGCAACAGGAAGAAGTGATTTCCCTAACCAGATAAATAACAGCATGGTATTTCCCGGAGTTTTCCGTGGAGTTCTTGATGCGAGATCAAAGGGGGTGAATTTCGGTATTATGGTTGCTGCCTCCTATGCAATTGCCGATTTTGTTGAGAATCCCAATGAGGAACATATAGTACCCTCCATGGAGGATTTTGAACTGTTTCCAAGGGTTGCATCTATAGTTGCCAGAAAATGTGTTGAATCAGGGCTTGCCAGAAAAACCGACTCTACTGAGGGATTTTACAGGGAAGCATCGGAGATTATAAATAACAACAGGAAAGTATACAATAAGTTATTCGATATGTAAGGTGATCAAAAAATGGTTAATATAAGATTAATGGAAAAAAAGGATATAGAAGGAGTAATGGAGCAGCTTTTAAGGCTGAAACATCTAAATGAGGAATTTGACCCACTTCTGAAAGTATCAATAGGAAATGAAAAGGAAATATCTGAAAAACTCACAAAGATTATAGAGGATAAGGATGACCACATAAATCTAGTTGCTGAGGAGGGCAACAAAGTAATAGGTATGATAATGTCTGATATTGTGTTCAGAATCTATTATGATCCTAAATATGAGGCAAGGATCAGGGAGTTCTATGTGATGCCAGAATTCAGGAGCAAGGGAATTGGAATGAAACTGATTGGAAAATTGAAGGAAATTGCAGCCCAGAGAAATATAAAAATGGTAACTGCAGAATTTCCATCGCTTAATTTACTTGCCTCCAATTTCTATAAAAGCATCGATTTTAAGGAACTCATAAAAATTTATTCAAAAATTAATTAAAAATATTAACTTTTTGTATTCATGGCTATATATTTTAATATATTTCCAGTTTTGACATAGTTCAGCTCTGCGTTTGTATTGATTAGTGCCTTTCCCTTAAGTGTTTTTCCGTTTATTTTAATATTCAATTCTTTCCCTATTGAGATATTGTTTATTCCTTCTATGTCTACAATTTCATCACCTTTAAGGTCTGGCAGGGTATCCACCTGTACTGGAACTATTCCCATATCCACAAGATTACTTCTGTGGATTCTCTCGAAACTTTCAGCAATCACGGCCTTTACGCCCAGAAGTGTAGTTACCTTTGCTGCCCAGTCCCTTGAACTCCCAGATCCGTACTGTTCCCCTGCGAATATTACAAGCGGCACATTGTTTTCCTTATATTTCATGGCTGCATCATAGAAGCTCATTTCTTTGCCATCTGGATAATATACAGTGTTGCCCCCACTTTTTGCAACCATAAGGTTTCTTATCTTTGGATTGGAAAAGCCTCCACGGATCATTACTTCATGGTTTCCACGGCGGGCGCCGAATGTGTTCATTTCGTCCACTCCAAGTGATAGAAGGTATTTTCCGGCAACAGAATCCTTAGAAATTGGCCCTGCAGGTGATATATGGTCTGTTGTTATTTTGTCACCGAATATTGCAAATATTCTCCCATTTTTGATGTCCCTAACAGGTTCCATGTACATCCATGGTGGCATTTTGATATATGAAGAATCACCCTTGAAATTAAACAATGTTCCTCCAGTTGATTCCATCGATTCCCAGTTGGCATCACCTTTGAAAACATCTGAATATTCCTGCCTGTAAACCTCAGGATCCATGGCAAGGTGGAAGTACTCCTTAATCTCATCGTTTGTGGGCCATATATCCTTTAGATAAACTGGTTTTCCGTTGTCCATTCCAATAGGATCTTTTGTCAGGTCAATATCCATTCTTCCCGCTATCGAAAATGCAACTACAAGCATGGGCGATGCCAGGAAGGCACCGGCTATGTATGGATTTATCCTTCCCTCAAAATTCCTGTTTCCGCTAAGCACGGCAAAGGTCTTTACATTGTTTTCCAGAATATCGTTCTGTACCTCTGGAATCAAAGGCCCGGCATTTCCTATACATGTGGTGCACCCGTATCCTACAAGCTCGAACCCTATTTTATTTAGATATTCCATAAGTCCGGCCTTTTTAAGGTATTCTGTTACAACCCTGGATCCTGGGGCAAGGCTAGTTTTTATGGTCTGTGCCGGGACAAGGTGGTGCTGGACTGCCTTCTTTGCAAGCAATCCTGCCCCCAGGAGAACAAAGGGATCTGATGTGTTGGTACAGCTTGTTATGGCTGAAAGCACAACTGCACCATTTTTAACCAGTCTTCCATTATTTCCACCCTTGATTATTTCCTCTATTTTTTCCTTTACGTCCTCTATGTTTACCAGTTCATCCGGGTTCTTTGGTCCGGCGACTGCGCTCTTTATTGCTGAGAGGTCAATTTCAACAGTTTCACTGTATTTCTTTGGACCATTGTAGAATAGCCCCTGTTCCTTGAAATATTTCTCAACATATTCGGTGTTGCGGTCAGTCCCCTGAAGATATTTCAGTGTCTCACTGTCCACAGGGAAGTATCCAATTGTTGCCCCATATTCCGGTGCCATGTTTGAGATTGTGGCCCTGTCCTGGGCTGTGAGTGCCGAAATATTTCCATAGAATTCCACGAATTTGCCCACAACATTTTTTGACCTGAGGGTTTTTGTGATATACAATACCACATCTGTCGGGGTAATGCCAGTCTGCATATTCCCCTTTATATTCACACCCACAACTTCAGGAACATTCATGAAATAGGGTTCATTCAGCATGGAAGCCTCAGCCTCTAAACCACCAACTCCCCAGCCAAGGACACCTATGCCCCCTATCATAGTTGTATGGGAATCTGCACCTATAAGGCTCTCTGGAAATATTTCATCTTTCTCAATTACAGCGACCGAAGATAAATATTCCAGATTAATCTGGTGGACTATTCCATGTCCTGGAGGAACAATCCTTACATTTTTAAATGACTGCTGTGACCATTTCAGGAAATCATACCTTTCCACATTTCTACTGAATTCATCCTTCATGTTCAGTATTATGGGCTCATTTCCCCTGAAAGAATCAACTATTATGGAATGGTCTATCACAAGGTCTGATTTAGTTGCAGGATTAACGTCATCAGGATTTAATTTATTTTCCCTGTAATACTCCCGCATTGCTGCCAGGTCAACAAGTATTGGAACACCAGTATAATCCTGGAAAATCACCCTGGAAGGTTTGAATGCCATTTCAGACCCCGATTTTAGCTTTGCAATATTCTCTATGGAACGATCATCAATGTCCACACCATCATAGTTCCTTAAAACATTTTCAAGCATGATTTTAAAGGAATATGGGAGGCTATCAATATCATACTTTCCCGCAAGTTGTGACAGTGGATAGTATTTAAGGTTCCGACCGTTTATGTTAATTGTTTTATGCTGTATATTCATAAATTGTAAGGCAAAGATGCTATTTTAATATTTTTATGAAGCAATTATTATCTTAACAATTTTATATGTGGCCGATAGCTTTCAGACTTCCAAAAGGAACAGATACAAACACGCTCAACAAATTTGTAAGGGGCCTCTATGGACAGGATTCAAAATTATGGGCCGAGAAGTGCAAGTTCCATAGAAATGGGATACTGGAAGAGATCCAATTCAGGAAGTTCATAATGGGAGTGATAATAATACAGGATCTGGAGAAAATTATATCATACCTTACTAAGTATAAGGCCGAATACTATATGGGAACTGTCACCTACGCTCCGGAAAGTGATGCTGACAGGGGAGTATGCTAGGGGAATATTGTTCCAAAGTCACCGGCAAAGCAAGACTTTTATATCAACAATTCATTGTAGTTTTATGCAACTTACCGTTTCAGAATTGAGAAAAATAATCCAAAATTTCATGAAAGAACAATTTGAGGTTGAAAAATTTAGGATAAATTCTGCAATTCCAAATGAGACGAACAAAACTTGGACATTGCTTATTTCATACAATATGGAAATTAGTCAGTCAGTTGAATTTCATGATCTGAAGTTAGAGCCCAAACTCAGCCTTGCTAAATCATGCTTTGTTATAATTGATGATGAAAAAAAGCAAGTTTATTGGTGGTACGAAGCTTAAAGAGTTTAAGTAGAATGGGTATTATTACTGAAATCATAGAGATAGTTCGAACCAACGCTTCTAAAAAAGTTGAGGCACTCATTGATACTGGCGCTGAAGGCAACTATATTAGCGAAAGAAGTTCTAAAGAATTTGAAAGGATAGGGATATCAGGCCTTCGTGAAACATACGTGTCCGTCGCCGGATCAAGAGAAAAAGAATTAAAGTTTGCCTTCATATTTAAGGAAGTTAAAATGCTTAACGCAATGTTATCTGAACCAGAGTTTATCATTCTTGACGGAATCGATTATGACGCAATAATTGGAGTGGAAGTATTACAAATAATGGGTTTATCAATTGATATGAGAGCTGACCGACTAAAGTGAATTTTTTTCAGGCATTCGCTTAAAACTTTAATCATATCCCGACCGGTGCATTATGACAAAAATCCTTTATATTCTATTGACGTACCGATAAATTCCGGGAAGTGTGATGTATTAGGGAGATCACAGTTCACCTCCATCTTAATAGATATTAAAAATAAAATCATCCGATTTTAGCAAAATCTTAATCATTTTTGTCCAGTGAATCATAGAGCACCCCGGCTCTTTATTACATTTTCTGTTAAGGTATAATATTTATTGTCGGGACCAATGCAAAACTTATATATTCTGAAGGATTACATAAATATGCAAAAACTTGAATCTATTGTGCCAATTATAACGCCATTTACTGAAAATAAAGTTGATAAGGGTCTGGCAGTACAGCACGGAGAAGATATCCTTAAGGGCGGAATAAAATATGTATTTCTGGCAGGAAGCACTGGACTTGGTCCGTCACTTGTGGAATCTGAAAAGCTTGTTCTGCTTGATGCCTTTGCCCATGTGCCCGATAATGTTATACTCCAGTGCGGTTCCCTGAATCTTGAAGAATCGATAAATCTAGCAAGAAACGCAAAAAAATACAAGATACATGCTGTGGCTGCACTGCCTCCATACTATTTCACTGGAATGAAGAGAGAATGGATAATAAAATATTATACAAAAATTTCTGCGGAATATCAGACTATTATCTATAATTATCCGGACACAACAGGGTACAATATTACATATGACATGGTCAATGATATAAAAAAGGCCGGCGGTAATGTAATCGGAATCAAGGAAACAACGTTTAATATGAATGATATACTGAATACTAAAATGTATGTTCCCAATTTCAGTGTGTATACAGGCCCGGATCAGTATATACTTTCTGCGTACAGACTTAGGCTTGATGGCTATGTTTCTGGCGCTGGCAATTATGGCTATAAAATCATAAAAAAGATAGAAGAGAATTATGATAACAATGATGGCGACAGGTATCAGTTCCTGCTCAACGAACTTTCTGCACTATCCAGAAAATACGGGACAATGTCATCAATATATGATATGGTGGAAATAATGACTGGGATAAAATCCGGAAGCCCCAGGGAACCTTTCTTTAAACTCGCTCCTGAGGAAAAGGGCGCACTGGAAAAAGAAATGAATGAGGTATTCAAAAAATATAATTTTAAGCCTTAAGATTTGTTTTCTATTTCTGCATATGGAAGTACATTTCCATTTATATTTTTGAATTTTACATGGATTTCCAGTCCAATTTCCGGGTTGTTTCCAGAAATGTCCATATAGGCACGGAAACCATCGTTTAGGCTAATTATACCATAATACCCCTTGTTGAATTCAGTGAAACTGTATATTTCACCCTTGCCAGAAGACTGCATAATTTCAATGGCAGATCCACCGCAAAAAGGACAATTGTCCCTAGGATAATAGTAAATATTGCCACAGTGCTGACACTTTATGTAGGGTAGTACATCCTTTGAGAAACTGTAGTTATATGCCGTATAAATCTCATTAAGTTTCATCTAACTCCTCCCGGAATGCCCATATTCTTTAGATATGTGAGGAATTGTGTAGTGAACTCCAATCCCTTACCATATTTCACCAGTTTAACCTTTTTTATGCTTATATCAATTTTCATTTCTCCCCCTTTTATAATGATTGATTTTCTATGTGTGTATGTATTTCCCCGATCTAACTTCTGCCTTTCTTTCATGTTTTTAAAGACTCCTGATCAACTCTTGCTGAGTAACTCAAGGAACAAGCCCGAGGTTTCATTAACGGGTAGTTAACTTAATCACCCAGAATCATGGATACAGAATGGTTTCTTGACCATCCTCCCATGCCGTTTATGAATGCTTTTCCAGGATTTTTGACCTGATTTTTCCCTGCCATTTCATTCATCTGAAGCAGAGTTTCATAAAGTATCACGCTTCCGCTCATATACGCAGGTTGTCCACGGTTCAGGCTTCCTCCTCCTGTGTTCAGGGGAAAATCGCCGTCAACTGAAATAGAATTTTTTTCCAGAAACGATCCGGATGTGCCAGGTGGAACTAAGCCTGTATTTTCTAGCTGAATCATTACAGTGATACTGAATGAGTCGTAAAGTTCATAGAAATCACACTTTTTGATATCATTCCTGAAAGCCGATGAACTTTCTGCAGCCGGTGTCACCGTTATGTCCATCATTTCTGGTGGCAGTGCTGACTGGTGCGCCTCACCATATTTGAGTATTCTGATTTCCCTTAATTTCCCTGAATTTTTTGATACAATAAAGGCGTGAAATCCGTCCACCGGATAAACAATTTCCAGGAGATGCAGTGGTGATGACACTATGGGTGAAATTAATACATCCTCAACTTTGATAGATCCTGAAAACATGGAATATCCAGATCTGTTTGCGTTTTCCCTCTGCTTTACTATGAGCATGGCTCTCTGTTCATCTGTTGAACCATATACTTTCTTATGCCGCTGTGCAAGCAAGGCATAATCTGATACAGGATTCATATTGTTATAGCCCGACAGCAGGGGCTTATAAGGAGTGTTTACTACCTCAGGATAGATGTTTTCCATAGAATCCACTGTCTGTTTTTTCTTCCTAACTTCCGATCCCTTTCCCCCAAATAGGAGGAGGATATTCTCTGCCATGCCTGCTTTTACAATGTTTTCTGCCCTCCAGAATGCAGATAGCACTGATGGACCTCCATATTCCAGTGAATCTATGTACCTTGGCTTTATTCCCAGATAATTGCATATCTGGTCAGGGAAAAAATGCATGTATATATTCCCATCGAATACCCCAGGAAGAAATGTTGTCATGAACCCATCAATATCCTTCCTTTCTAATCCAGCCATATAAAGAGCTTTATTGAATGCTTCATTCATTATCTCATATGCCGAACCTTCGTAATTTTTATATATGGCTTCTGAAAATCCCCTTATCACTGATAAACCACCTCCACAGACTGAATTTCCGACCTTTTAATCTTTCCTGATGCATTTAATGGCATATTCCTTACAAAAACAATACGAACAGGTACCTTATATCTGGCTAGTTCTTTTCTACATGTATCTTTTATATTTCCTCTGATCTCTTCATAGTTGCCCTCATCTCTAGAGAGTTTCACATATGCTACTGGAACTTCCCCCCTATATTCATCCTTTTCTCCTACTACTACAACATCTTCAACGGATTTTACGGTTCTTATGGTATTTTCAACTTCCGCAGGGACGACTTTATATCCTGACACATCAATGAGATCCTTCTTCCTGTCAATGATATATACATAGCTATCTTGGTCAACATAGCATATATCTCCAGTTTTCAGGCCGTATTTCCCAAAACTCTTCTTTGTGTCCTCTTGATTTCTGTAATATTTTCTAACAATCTGTGGCCCTGATACAATTAATTCACCATCCCTTCCCCTGACGATTCGCGTATAATACGCAGGTTTCCCGGCAGTTAGTGTGCCGTTGTATGTTAAAAGTGTACCATTGTATGGGTATTCCCAGAGAGTTACAGGCGAGGTACTTTCTGTAAGGCCATATGCCATGTATATCCATTTTCCTGTCATGGTTTTCCAGTCTATTTCTGTTTTCACGGGCATGGGCATTCCCCCTGCTGACCAGATCCTCATTGATGAGAGCCTTTTATCAATATTGGGTAGGCCTGACCATAAATTCAGCATGGCACGGTATGCTGTTGCAACAAACATTGTAATAGTGGTTTTAGAGGATTCAACAGTTTCCAACGTAATTTCTGGATTGAACCTGTATGTGAGAGCCATTGATGCCCCGGCCAGCATGGTAAGTGATATGCCGAATATAAGTCCGGTTATGTGAAAAAATGGGGCTATGCAGAGGTTTCTGTCATCTGGATTTACTGAAAACCACTCACGGTAAATGTAAGATGCGGCATATATATTCCCATGGGTTATTTCCGCTGCTTTCTGCCTGCCGGAAGTTCCTGATGTAAAAACAAACATTGCCGTGCTTTCTGCCTGGACATTGAAGTCATTGAACTGTTTTTTTGGCCAGAGATTTAATTCTTCATTTATTCTTCCTGAAAGGAATTGTGCAGCCATGTTTTCTGGGAGTTTTCCAAATGTTTCTGGATCTGTGTAGAAAATATGGAGATTCTGTATATTTGAAAGTCCGGCAAATTTATCACTGAATTCCCCACTGATTACCAGTATCCGTGCATTTATGAATTTTATTTTTCCCATGATTTCAGGTTCAGAATCCAGTGGGCTAAGTGGCACGAAGATACAGGAATTTTTCCAGGTAGCATATTGAACAATAGGAAACTGCGGTATATTTTCTGTTATGATTGCAACAGTATCGCCAGGATCACAGTACATGGAAATCTGCGCGGCCACTGCATTTGAATATTCATCAAACTCTCTAAATGTCATAACGTTGTTAAAATATACAATAAATGGATTATCCATTCTGGAACCCTTAAGAACTTCTATCATGGACTTCAAAGTATCATTCCACCCCCGACCTCAAGTAGTATTCCACTAATGTAATCACTGTCTGGCTTCATAAGGAATGAAACCGCATTTGCAACATCCTCTGCAGTGCCAATACGCTTAATTGGTATTTTTTCAATAAATTTCTCCCTGATTTTTTCTGGCATCTGGTCAGTCATGGGAGTCTTTATGAATCCAGGCACAACAGCATTGCACGTGATGCCATATTTTCCAAGTTCTCTGGCAAGTGTTTTTGTGAATCCTATGACACCGGCCTTTGCAGATGAATAATTGGCCTGCCCCACATTACCATTCCAGCTTGCAGATGAAATATTCACTATTCTGCCAAATTTATTTTCTATCATAGAGTCAGTAAACTGCCTGGTGACATTAAACATACTGTAAAGATCTGTTTTGATCACGGCATCCCACTGTTCATAAGTCATATTTCTGAACAGTACATCCCTGTTTATTCCTGCATTGTTAACTATACCATATATTTCCCTTTTATCTATACCTGAAAAGGCATTTTCACAGGCTTCATAGCTGGAAACATCGCACTGGATACCCTCAGCATTTCCATATTCTGAGTTCAGTGTTTTGGCCGAATTTATTACTTTATTGTCATAATCGACCATAATTATTCCATATTTCTCTGATGCCAACCTCTCTGCTATTGAATGTCCTATCCCCCTGTTAGACCCGGTTACAATAATTTTCTTTGTCAATATATTACCTCTATTATTACATTAAATAGCAATATAATATAACATTTCTATTTTCAACAGACTTGTGTGCAACTGATAATTTGTAAAAGAAATTTATTATTTCAAACTTTTTGTTTGCCATATAAAAAGAATAATTACAGGTAATATTAATTTTCCTATTTACATGTCAGCCACCTCATCCCAGGGCATAGAGTTTCATGTTTCACAGACAGAACTTGCACTTACCTATGAACTTATATTAAATCCTTTGAGCGTGGAGGTGTTATCTCCATCAGGTTTAAATTCTCTGTGCTCCACTGGTACTTTTCTATAGGAGTAGAAGCCTTATTTAAGTACTTCTATTATTCCTCTTATTCATTATATAAGAGCAGTGTTTAAATATTATTTCCAGAAACTCATCGCCATATCAAACTCAGTGGTTTTATTGAGATCCTGTTGAATGCCAGTTATATATTCAATAGGTTGATTTTTCAGGGTCTTTTTCTATGTTTATATCAATATGTCTGATCTCTCTCCATGAAAAATTCTTTTTCATTTTCAAATTATTGTAATAATAATTTCCAGAAAAAAACAGATTACCCCTGTCATTATACTTTATTGAAGACACAGATAGGAATTTATACTCCCCATTATCTGTCAAAACATTAACAGTAAAATCATATAGAAATGCATAGGCAAGCGTTTTCTTTATATCTTCCATATCCATGCTTGACTGTCTGTCAGACTCTTCAAGCTTTCCCTCGCTAAATGATACTAAAGCTATTATCATTTCAGTCTAATTCATAATCAGGACATGTTATTTATATTTATTTTAAATGCAGATGCCCTCTATAAATTACACGCATTATAAATGTTCAAAGACCAAGTATTTTGAGCGGGAAGTCCTATTAAAAACAGCTCTTTTTTAACTGTGTATAATCGACACATCTAAATGTAATATTAAAGTCTATTTTCCAGGTATTTCATCTCCTCATCCTTAAGTAGCAAATCCGAAAATTTTACATTCTGCATAACATGTTCCCTGTTAGATGCCCTTGGTATGGGAAACGTATTCTGATGTTTGCTTACAAGATAGGCCAAAGCTATATTGGCATTCGGCACATCACCTACTGTTTTTCTGATATGGTCAAAATATTTGTTATATTGTGGCTGAGTGGCCTTTCCATGTCCCAGTGGAAAATATGCCATTACAGCTATGTGATTTTTTTCACAATAATCTATAATGCCTCTCTGGTTTTTCCTGTGAAAAATATTATAGTTTATCTGCACAGACGTAATTTCATATTTTGACAGTGCGTTCTGTGCACGTTTTATGAGGTTCAAATTAAAATTGCTCAGGCCTATGTATTTCATTTTTCCCACGTCTATCATCTTCTCCATGGTCCTAAGTGTTTTTTTGAGGTCTATTGTGGGATTTGGAAAATGAATCTGATACAAATCAACATAATTGGTATCAAGATTTTTCAGGCTACGGTCAAGAGCCTTTTCCAGCGATTTTGGTGATAGATGTGTTGGAAAAACCTTCGTTGCCAGGAATAGTCCATCCCTTTTGTACTGTTTTATCACAGAACCAATTATTTTTTCTGACCTGTACAGCTCTGCAGTATCTATAAGGTTAATTCCATTGTCAATTCCTGATTTGATAGCATCAACCTTCTGTTCTTTGCCTGAGTATACGCCCAAATAGGTCTTGAATATCCATCTCACATCGTAGTAAGTCCCCATGCCTATAGCCGAAGTTTTGAATGAACTATTGCCGAACTCTCTGTACATCATTAAATTCATAATGTCAATCACCATTTAAATATATTATTGAAGAAATATGTTACAACCTCTTTTAATGGGATTTAACATATAAGCGGGAAGCCCCATGCGTTAGCTTGGGGAGGATGTCACATATATACAATAGGGAGAAAATATCTGACAAGCGGAAAACTTTGAGCAGAAAACTTATTCCCTAAAAAATAATATTAAATATGCTTTATTAATATATTATGGATTGCAATGAATCTTTATGAATATATGGGTAAGGAAATATTCAGGAAATATGGAATACCGGTACCCGATGGATATGTAATAGAAAATGTTGGCGAACTTAGAAAATTTGAATATCCGGTTGCTATTAAATCACAGATTCTTTCTGGAAAAAGGGGTAAGGCAGGTGGAATTAAATTTGCAAAGAATGGCAAAGAGCTGTCAGCGTATGCAGATCAATTACTCAATTCCACTATAAACAATCTTACAGTAAAGAAATTGCTTATAGAAAGGATGTTAAATATTAAAAAGGAGCTGTACCTGAGCATTACACTTGACCGTGCAACAAAACAGCCTGTAATAATACTGTCGGCAGATGGTGGCATGGAAATTGAAAGCGTTCCAGAAGAGAATATTCACAAAATTCACGTAGACCCCATGGTGGGTTATTCTGACTATATAGCCAGGGAGGCACTTTCCCATCTTCCCATAGAGAACAAGAAGCAGTTCAGCAACCTTCTTTCATCCCTTTACAAAGCCTTTGTGGAAGAAGATGCTTTGCTTACTGAGATAAATCCTCTCGTGATAGATGCAGATAATAATATAATTGCAGGGGATTCCAAGGTCATAATAGATGATAACGCGTTATACAGGCACAAGGATTATATGATAACAGATCCAGACAAAACGCCACTGGAAAACGAGGCTGCATCCAAGAGCTTTACATTTATAGAAATGGATGGGGACATAGGGGTTATAGCAAATGGTGCTGGATTAACTATGGCTACAATGGATTCATTGACTCTGCATAAATTGAAACCCAGAAATTTCCTGGATCTTGGTGGAACTGATAATATTGAGATAGTCGAAGACGCTTTCTCGTTTGTTATGAGAGCAAGGCCCAAACTCATATTTGTAAACATATTTGGCGGTGTGACAAAGGCTGATACAGTGGCAAACGGGATAGTTTCATCTAAGGAGAAATTTGATATAAAGCAGCAAATTGTTGTGAGGCTCAGTGGCGTTCACGAAGATGAGGGACAGAAAATTCTCTTAGAAAGCGGCATAAAAGCATTCACCAATATGACAGACGCAGTTAAGGAGCTGTCAAGAATACAGGGGGTTGAATAAAATGGTTATAATAAATAAGGAAACAAGGGTAATAGTCCAGGGCATGACTGGCCATCAGGGTGCATTCCATTCAGGCGAAATGATAAAATTCGGAACCAATGTTGTGGCTGGAGTTTCTCCTGGAAAGGCAGGAACAAAGGTGAATGGCGTGGATATCTACAACAATGTTGCAGACACATTAAAACTTGAACCTGAAGCTTCAATGATTTCGGTACCCGCTCCCTTTGTGAAGGATGCAGCACTGGAGGCAATAGAAAATGGCATAAAATTAATATACATACTCACTGAACATGTGCCGGTACATGACACAATGGAGTTATACCATGAAGCAAGGAGAAAGGGAGTGTTCATGATAGGGCCAAACAGTCCTGGGATAACAGTTGCAGGACAGGCAAAGATAGGAATCATGCCAAATAACATATTCCGCAAAGGGAATGTGGCTATTGCATCCAGAAGTGGAACTCTTACCTATGAAATAGTAAAGGCAGTCACGGATGCAGGATTTGGTGAAAGTACAGTCATAGGGCTTGGTGGAGACCCAATAATCGGAACAACATTCTCCGACATAATAAAAATATTTAACGATGATCCGGAAACAAAGCAGATTGTCCTCGTTGGTGAAATTGGAGGAGGTGAAGAGGAGAAGGCTGCTGAATATATCAAAAAATATGTTAAGAAACCTGTTACAGGATACATAACAGGTATAAGCGCTCCCCCCGGGAAAAGAATGGGACATGCAGGTGCTATTATTGAAAAGGGAACCGGAACAGCAGAATCAAAGATAAAGGCATTCAAGGAGGCAGGCATTAAGGTTGCCAACTATCCTGATGATATACCATCACTTCTTCAAAAATAATGGCATTAAAAATGTTATATTTATATATTTTGCTTTAATTTCGTTTTATGAAACCCAATATTAACTTTGAAAAACTAAAGAATTATGTACTGGAAAATTCATCCTATAAACTTTATACAGAAGGAACTAATTTTGATCTTCATTTCATTCCCAATGCACCTGAAGCAGAGGCTCATTTTCCAGATGGTGAATCTGTAGAACATGTTATGTATGGGTATATCGATAATGACATTGCATACTTTACCAAGTTTGTAACAACATCAGCATTTGGGAAGACGGAAATAAACATTATAGATGATGATCCTGTCATGGAATGGTTAAAATACATATAAAATATTCAATTTTTATCCATTAAAATAATATTTTTGTACTAAAAAAATGAACTATTTAAAATCTTATACTTATAATCCGATGGTAAAGTTTTTAAATTAAATTAGGCTTATCATAACGATAAGAATGCAGGAAACTGATATCAATCTTCTTGTGGGAGGTCCACAAGGCGGAGGAATAGATAGTGCTGCAAATATGATTAGTATGGCATTTTCATTGGCCGGCTATAATATTTACGGAATAAGGGAATTCCATTCCAATATTAAGGGAAGACATAGCTACATACATTTTAGAATAATGCACGAGCGGCCTAAATCACTGAAATATCCAGTGGATATAATGGTTGCTCTAGACCCAGATACACTATTCGAGCATATGTTTGATGTGTCCAAGGGGTCAAAGGTTGTTTATGATTCAGCATTTAACGGATTTAGCCTTAAAAATGCCAGAATGATCACATCTGATACAAGCGGAAGAATAGAGGATGAACTTTTATCAATGAATCTTACTCTAGACATTCCGGGAGTCCTTGAATACTTCAAAAAAACCGGAATAGACGTAATAGCTATACCCTTTGACAAACTGATCAACGAAAATGTGCATAATGGACCGTCAAACCGTTATTATAACACACTGGGAGCTGGAGTCACCCTGGCATTGGTTGGTCTGGACGAGGACCATACAGATGAGGGAATAAAGTTTGCCTTCAAGAAAAAGCCAGCTGTAATAGAATCAAATATTCAGGTAATAAAAGCAGCATACGATTACGTTGCAGGTTCTTCAATAAAAACGGAAACATTGCCAACATATCCGGCAACAGCAAGAATGCTTCTGACAGGCAATGACGCAACAGCCATTGGCAAATTAATGGGTGGTCTTAGATTTCAGACCTATTATCCAATTACCCCAGCAAGTGATGAAAGCACACTACTGGAAAGCCATGAAGAAATGAAGTTCCTAGAATCTGCCGGAAAAGATCTGAAGAAAGCAGGGCTTGTGGTAGTACAATGTGAGGATGAACTTTCTGCAATAAATATGGCAAACGGTGCAGCTCTTACAGGAACCAGAAGTGCTACTGCAACATCCGGTCCAGGATTCTCACTTATGGCAGAGGGAATAGGCTATGCAGGAATGACTGAAATACCGGTGGTAATAACATTCTACCAGAGAGGAGGCCCATCAACAGGATTGCCCACAAGGAACGGGCAGGCAGATCTGATGTTCGCACTCAACACAGGTCATGGTGAATTCCCTAAGATAGTTATGTCCTCAGGAGATATGGAAGAGTGCATATATGACGGTATGAAATCATTGAATTATGCACAGAGATATCAGATGCCGGTAATCCACCTCATAGACAAAACCCTGGCCAACACAATGGATATGGTTCCGGGAATAGATATCAAAAAGGTAAAGATTATAAAATATAATGAAAACACGAATCATGAGAACTTTAAGAGATACTCACTAAATACCAAGGATGGGATATCCCCATACGGTGTGTTCGGAAAGGATATATTCTGGATGACAGGCGATGAACATAATGAACTTGGCCATGTTACCGAAGATACGGCGATGAGAGACAGGATGATGGAGAAGAGAATGCAGAAACTGGTTACAGCAGACAATGAGATTCCCTTAGAAGACAAGGTAGTCCTCTATGGTGCTGAAAATGCAGATATAACATATGTTACATGGGGAAGCCAGAAAAGCCTCTTGCTTGATACCATTGATGAGCTAAAGAAAGAGGGAATATCTGCAAATCTGCTTTATCTCAGGATGTTTGAGCCTTTCCCATCGGAATATGTAGAGAAAGTCCTGAAAAATTCCCATCTGATAATAGACGTTGAAAGCAATATGACTGGACAGGCAGCTAAGGTAATAAGAATGAACACAGGCATAAAAATAGAGAATTTCATATTGAAATATAATGGAAGGCATATGACCCTTGATGAGGTCCTCAGGTCAACCAAGAATATAATGGAAAAGAAACCCGCCCTGGAAGTACTCCAGGAGGGGTCATAAGGTGATAAAGATGCAAAAAAGCGTAACAGACAAGAGCAATTACAATTTCAGGAACAATATAACAATAGACTGGTGCCCGGGTTGCGGAGATTTTGGAATAGTAAGTGCCGTAACACAGGCTTTATCAGCCATGAAGATGGATCCCGAAGATGTGGTTGCAGTATCAGGAATAGGATGCTCAGGAAAGACTCCGCACTATCTTAACATAGCCGGAATACATACACTCCACGGAAGGGCTATACCCTATGCCGTGGGAGTAAAACTTGCAAACCCCAATCTAAACGTTCTTGTGATGGGTGGTGACGGAGACATGCTAAGCATCGGAGCAGGGCATTTCGTTGGAGAGGGAAGAAGGAACTCTGGAATTAATATAATATTATACAATAATTCAGTCTATGGGCTTACAAAGGGGCAGGCAGCACCCACCCTTCCTCTTGGAGAAAAAACTAAAAGCCTTCCGCGTCCAAACATAATGGGTAAAATAAATCCCATAACACTGGCTATGGCGGCGGGTTACTCATTTGTTGCCAGAGGATTCTCATCCGAAATTAAGCAACTTTCAGAAATGATACAGAGAGCAATAAAACACCAGGGCTCTGCAGTAATAGAGGTTCTTCAACCATGCCCTACATACAACGATGTAAATACCCTCGATTGGTACAGGCAACGTGTGTACAAACTGGAGGATAACAAGGACTGGAATCCGGTTGTTAACACTCAGGAAGAGGATGAAGCAAAATTCGATAAGGGATACAGAAAATCCTTAGAATGGGGAGATCACATACCAATAGGAATATTCTATGAAAACAATACCATACCCAGTTACACAAAGAGACTTTCTGGAATAGTTCCAGACTACCTGAAGTACCCTCCTGCATTGCAGGATGTATCCGACAAGGATGGATATACAATTGTAGACCCAATAAAAACGTTCTCAGAAAAGGATATTGAATAAAATATTCTTTTATTTATTTTTTAAATTAATATATTACTGTGAAATAAATTTTAGAATTTTTCCCGGCAACCAGAACCCTTTATTTTTTCACAAAATATCCATTTTTTAAATTCCATTATAGAGGATAATTCTTCATGGGTCTGTACATTAACTCCAATTTAATTACCATTATACATTACAACGATTTCATGTGAAACGGGTGGAACTTCACAGATTTTTACAGGGTATAATTGATTTATACATCATTATCATATATGTAAAAAATTAGAGATAA